>NZ_JAGWDA010000005.1:0-242314 GCF_020657875.1 Clostridioides sp. ZZV14-6150
TTATCAAAATATCTGGCTTTATGGTTTGTTTCTTGTTTTATAAATTAACCTACTGTTTAATTTTCAAAGTTCATTTTTCATTTTCCATGTTTGCCCTTTTCTTAAGGACAAGTAATACTATATCACCTTAAAAATAATTCGTCAATACTTTTCAAATTATTTTTTTAAATTTTTTAATTTTCATTATCACATATTCCATTATAATGTAGTAATACCATAGCTTCAATCAATTTTAATATATTTATATTTTTTTATAAAAAATCACAATTGTTTATCTTAATTATTAATATTTTAAATATTTCTATATACAAATTCAACAGTTATAATAGAATTATCCCTATATAAATTGAAAAAATACAGTAGAAAATACAGACAATAAATAAGAATATAGAAATAGATGTAAATAAATACAATCATAAAAGAAGAAGTATTAATACAGTTAGAATAAACTTATCAATACTTCTTCTTTTATAATCAATCTTTTAATAAAATCTATTTATTTTTAACTTACATATTATCTCATAGCTCTCATAGCATTTAGTACTGCAATAAGTGCTACCCCTACATCAGCAAATATAGCCTCCCACATAGTAGCTACTCCTCCAGCTCCTAGTGCCATAACTATAACTTTTACACCTAGAGCAAATATTATATTTTGCCATACTATCTTATTAGTCTTATTTGCTATTTCAATGGCTTTAGATATTTTACTTGGTTCATCTGTCATAAGTACTACATCTGCTGCTTCAATAGCTGCATCTGAACCTAGACCTCCCATTGCTATACCAACATCTGCTCTAGCTAAAACTGGTGCATCATTTATTCCATCACCTACAAAAGCTATTTTTTCTTTTTCTGTTCTACCTTCATACAACTCTTCTAGTCTATCTACCTTTTCATTAGGAAGTAAATTAGAGTAAACTGTATCTAATCCTAACTCTTGAGCGATATTTTTTGCTACTTTTTCATTATCTCCAGTTAACATTACAACTTCTTTTACTCCTATTGATTTTAAACTTCTTATGGCATTTTTACTATCTTCTTTTATCTCATCAGATATAACTATATAACCTCTATACATTTTATCAACAGCAATATACACTACTGTTCCAACTTCTTTAGCTGGTGAATAGAATATATTTTCCTTTTTCATAAGCTTCTCGTTACCTGCCAATATAAGTTCACCATTGTATTTTACTCTAATTCCATAGGCTGCTATTTCCTCATAACTATCTATTGTATTTAAATCAATTTTCTTACTATAGTAGCTTAATATAGATTTTGCTATTGGATGATTTGAATTTACTTCTGCAAGAGCTGCATATTGCAATAATTCTTCTTCTGATATTCCCACAGGATTTAACTTAGTTACATTAAACACACCTTTAGTAAGGGTTCCTGTTTTGTCAAACACTACTGTATCTACACTTCTTAAAGCCTCTAAGTAATTACTTCCCTTTATAAGTATTCCATTTTTAGATGCAAATCCAATCCCACTAAAGAAACTAAGTGGTATTGATAAAACTAATGCACAAGGACAAGAAACAACTAAGAATATCAACCCTCTGTATAGCCAATCACTAAATACTTCACCTGAAATAACAAGTGGTGGTACAAATGCTATCAATAAAGCAGCTATAACTACTACTGGAGTATAGTATCTTGAAAATTTAGATATAAAATTTTCTGTTTTTGATTTTTTAATGCTAGAATTTTCAACAAGGTCAAGTATTTTTGAAACTGTTGACTCTCCAAAGCTCTTTGTAACTTCAATAGTAAGTAAAGCATTCTTATTTATAACACCTGATAAAATTTCGTCTCCTTTTTCAACTTCCCTTAATACAGACTCTCCTGTAAGTGCAGAAGTGTCTAACATAGATACTCCATCTACTACTACACCATCCAATGGCACTTTTTCACCAGGTTTTACTACTATTATATCACCTATATTTACTTCTTCTGGAGATACTACTTTAACTTCAGAGTTAACTTTTAGGTTTGCATAATCTGGTCTTATTTGCATAAGTGAAGTTATAGACTTTCTAGACTTTCCAACCGCAACACCTTGTAAATACTCTCCTACCTTATAGAAAAGCATAACTCCTACTGCTTCTGATAGTTCTCCTATTAATAATGCCCCTACTGTTGCTAGAGCCATTAAGAAGTTTTCATCAAATACTCTTCCTTTTGATATATTTCTTATTGCTCTTAAAAGTACATCTCCACCTACTATCACATAAGCAACTATAAATACTATATTGCTAAATTGACTTTCAAATCCTGTTGCTGTTTGATATATACCAAAAATATATACAAGAGCTCCTATTATAAGTGGAATTAATTCTTTTTTATTTGTATCGCTCACAGTTTCTGACTTTTCAATCGTTCTAGATTTTGTTTTATCAGAAGACTCTACTTGTATATCAAGTCCTGGTTCTGTTGAGTCTATTATTTCTTTTATTTTATTTATAACAGAATCTTCTTCAAAAGTACTTATTATGTTTACTGTAAGTTTTTTATTTACAAAATTCAAATTAGAAGATTCAACCTCTTTTAGTTTAGAAACTTTGTTGTTAATCTCTTCTGCACAATGTGCACAATTTAATCCTCCTAATATAAGCTCCTTTTTAGTTGATGTTTTGTTGGCTATTGTATTGTCTTTAGAGCTTATTTGTATATTAAGTCCTGGTTCTGTTGAATCTATTATCTCTATTATCTTTTCTATAGTATTTTCTTCATCAAAACTATTTTCTATATTTACTGTAAGTTTTTTATTTATAAAATTTAGATTAGAAGACTTAACCTCTTGTAGCTTAGAAACTTTGTTGTTAATCTCTTCTGCACAATGTGCACAATTCAATCCTCCTAATATAAATTCCTTTTTAATTATATTATTTGCTTCCATATATATTCACTCCTCTCATTTATCATTTATAAGTCTCTCTAATATGATTTAATCCACAGTCAAATATTTGACTTATATGGCTATCATCTAATGAGTAATATACTGTCTTTCCATCTCTTCTAAATTTTACTAACCTAGCCTGTTTTAATACTCTAAGTTGGTGAGATATTGCAGAGTGAGTCATATTTAATAAACTTGCTATATCACATACACACATTTCATTTGCAAATAATGCATATAATATCTTTACTCTAGTAGTATCTCCAAATACTTTAAATAATTCTGCTAAATCATATAACATTTCTTCATCTGGCATAGTTGACTTAGCTTCTGTTACTATTTCCTCATGTATTATATTACAACTACAATCATTTATCTCTTCTCTCATTGTATAATCCTCCGTTATTTTAATATATGAATAACTGTTCATATGTTCATTATATGCTATTATATCTGATTTCGCAACAATATTTTTTTATTTATTTAATAATAATTAGAATGCACATATTATGGACTTTTTTAATATATATATTATTAGAATAAGTTTTTGTAAACTTTTTTATAGTTTTTCTAGGAGGTGCAAGTTTAATATGAGTAATAAGAAAAAAAAGAACTTAGATACTAGTTACATGCCTTACTTAGACCCTGCTAATTATGCAGATTATATTACTAACGAAGAAATTCCCCAAGATGAGTTGAGAAATGACCCACAAATCCCTAGTGGTTATACAAAAATACCTAATAATCAGAACATAAGTAACATTTATCCTAATAGCGTAAATAATTATCCTAAAAGTAGTAATTCTCCAAACAACTTGCCTAACACAAATAATACATCTGGAAATATGAACTACAACACATCTAATCCAAACAATATGCCTAACAACATGAACTATAATACATCTAATAATATGGGTGTACCTACTAATATGTCTGGTAACATGAATAACAATATGGGTATGCCTAACAACATGTCTGGTAACATGAATAACAATATGGGTATGCCTAATAACATGTCTAGTAATATGAATAATAATATGGGTATGCCTAATAATATGTCTGGTAATATGAATAATAATATGGGTATGCCTAATAACATGTCTGGTAACATGAATAACAATATGGGTATTCCTAACAATATGTCTGGTAACATGAATAATATGGGTATGCCTAACAACATGTCTGGCAACATGAATAATATGGGGTATAATATGAATAACATGGGTATTCCTAACTTATCATGTAATCAAAATATGCCTCCTAATGTACTTATGATGATACCAGGTGTTATATGTCATAATACAATGAATGGTATGCCTGTAGTTATGCCTAGTAATATGCCTTCTAACATGTATCCGACTCCTTATGGTTCTAGTAATATGTCTATACAAGGTATGCCACAAACTAATATTGAGGAGTTTGATGAGGAAGAAATGTAAAATATTTTTATTTTTTAAATAAATTGTATAAGACCTTAATAATTGAACATAATAGTAAATGTATTCCTCATAATATTCCCCCAATATTATTATAGGTATAAAATTTTGATTGAATATCCTTTTATTTAGTCAAAAAATATTAACATAATCTAATAAAATAAATGTAAATAAAAAATCAGATAAAATAAAATTTTATCTGATTTTTTATTTACATTTAACTTAATACTTAAAAAATATCACTGTATATCACTATTTGTTTGATGTTTATGTAAGTAGCTCACAAATCCTTCAATCGAATAGTCAGTTACATCATGCATATCTTCATTAACTATACAAAAAAACATGCTGGCATTTTCTTCTTGTTTAGATTGTCAAGGATACATGGACTACACCCTTTCTCATGGTTTTTTGGATTTCTTAGATATTTCTCAACTTAAGTTTACTAGCTCTATGTTATAATGACTCTAACAAGTTATTATCTTATTTATAGGAGGTATTGTTTTGAATAAAATATGTGTATTTTACTTCTCTGGAACTGGTATGACAAGATATATTGTAAATAGAATAAAACAAGAATTTGAAAATCAACAGACTTATGTTGATTGCAGAAGAATTGAAAATATCAAGATGTCTAATATTCATTTAACATCATATGATTCAGTAGGAATAGCTTATCCAGTACATTCCTTTAACGCACCTCAAATTGTATTAGACTTTGTAAAACACTTACCAAAAATAGACTCTATGGATACATTCATAATTCATACAGCTGGAGAAGAACATTATATAAATTATGCTTCATCCAATTTACTAATCAAAAGATTGAATGCTAAAGGTTTCAAAGTATTTTATAATAAATTGTTTGCTATGCCCTCAAATTTTATGGTTAAATATGATGACCAAAAAACAAAAGAGCTTATTAATGAAGCAGATAAAAAAATACCTATTACTGTACATAATTTAATAAATCGAATCTCACATCTACCAACTAGTAGAACTTCAGTAAAATTTTTAGCTTTTTTTGGTAGATTAGAGTGGTATGGTGCTCGTATTTTAGGTAAGTTCTTCTATGTTAAAGATACTTGTACTCACTGTGGTAAATGTGCCAATAATTGTCCTAAACATAATATAAATATTACCAAGGATAAAGTCAAATTTAATTGGAGTTGTTGTTTGTGCATGAGATGTATTTATAATTGTCCTGAACAATCAGTCTATATACATCAGCCATTTAAGTTCATCCGTCTTGATAGTTGGTATGATTCTAATATATTTACAAATAAATAAAAGCTTGTAATTTTATTATAACTATCATTCATAACTCTTTAATATTATTTTATTTTCATTATAAATCTTCATAGCTTCACCATAAAATATATCTTATTCCCTATATATCTAGTAATATGTTTAGATACGGTATGCTAAAAACCAATATTGACAAATATTATTAAAAAAAGAAATAAAATATTTTTATATAAATTGTATAAAATTTTAATAATTGACCACAATAATAAATGTATTCCTCATAATATTCCCCCAATATTATAGAAATAAATTTAAGCGAGATTAAATTCAGTTAATCTCGCTTAAATAATGTCCAAAATCATATATTATTCCAAAAAGTCATAAAAGTCTATTGAATCTGACTCTGCAAAATCGTATAAAGCATTTTGCTCAAAGAAAAATTTCTCCTCGAATTTAATGTATTTGCTATAATTAGACTGACTTATTTCATTAATACAATTACAATCATTATCACTATAAGTCCCTATAAAAAACTTGTTTCCCATTAAGTAATATATAGCTTTCATATCATTATTTATTATATATACATTTTCTTTAACATGGTCATTATTAAAATTAAATCTAGTAAAAAATATCCCTTCATTCATATTACTTTTTAATAAGAACGGATTTTCTTCATAAAATACTTTTGCAAACTCCTCAGGTGAACTTACACTATATACACTTACAAATTCACTCTTAGAAATTTCATCAAAAACTTCAAAGTCGTACATAGGCTCTTTATCTGTTACTAGCATAGAATTAATTTTAAAGCCAGTCTCATTACATTTACTTATACAAAAGGCTATTTTACATGTATAATACCCATCATTATCTTCATATAAAGCCTCGCTAATATACCTACCTTGTCCTTTATTGCTTACTGTATTTTTAAGCAATGTACCATTGATATTTGTAATATGCATATTTGCAATCTCGTCACTTCCAGAAAAGTATCTTAAACTTTCTCTGTCCCATGCTATAAACCTCATAGTCATATAGTTTATGAATTCAACTTCCTCATCAACTCTTTTACATATTTTATTATATAATTTTTCTATAGTTAAATCTGTTTTATAATTTTTTATAATGTCAATGTATTCACATTTATCTCCTGGTAATATCTTGTTATAACAAATATTCTTATTTCCAAAATAAGATACTAAAAACAGAGATTCCTCCTCTGTTAATCCAATTCTATCTGAGCCAAATCCACCCATTAATCTTTCTTCTTCTCTATAAGCTTCTTCTTGTGTTGGATTTTTCAAACTCACATAATCCGCCAAACCTAACCCTTCTGCATCCAATAAAAAATATTGACAAAAGTGATTTTTTTTATTGTCTATCCAATTTATTATAAGACCCAAGCTCCCCATAAGTCTAGAATTTGTAACCTTTGAAAAATTAAAATTCATACAATCACGTCCTTTAAAATTTAAAATCTTTATTTTTTAATATATAAATTATTATACATATATTTTAACAACTTAGGTACAATTTATAATATAATATAAGGAAATGATTAATTGAGGTGGTTTTTATGAAAAATATAGCAGCTTTTTTTGATATAGATGGTACTCTTTATAGGGACTCTCTTATGGTTGAACATTTTAAGAAATTAATTAAATATGATATAATTGACCAAAAAAATTGGTATAAACACGCTAGAGATACGTTTATGGATTGGGATAAAAGGCAAGGCAACTATGATGATTACCTATTAGAGATATGTAATCTTTATGTTGACTCCTTAAAAGGCTTAGATAAAACTTGCATTAATTTTACAAGTGACCAGGTAATTAAATTAAAGGCAGATAGAGTTTATAAATATACACGTTCAAGAATAGATTGGCATTTAAATCAGGGTCATATAGTTATCTTTATATCTGGTAGTCCTGGATTTTTAGTTGAAAAAATGGCTCAGAAGTACAATGTAACTGACTTTTTAGGAAGTGATTATGTGTTTGAAGATAATATATTTACAGGAACAGTCATACCGATGTGGGATTCTATAAGTAAAAATAACGCTATAAATGACTTTGTTGTAAAATATGATTTAGACCTATCAAATTCGTACGCTTATGGAGATACTAATGGCGATATAAATATGCTAAAAAGAGTTGGAAATCCAATCGCAATAAATCCTACAAAAGAACTTTTGGCTCAAATATCACTTAACAAGGAAATTTCTAAAAATGTTGAAATAATAGTAGAAAGAAAAGACATTATATATTCTTTATCTACAGATGTAAATATAGTGGATATTTAATTTATATTAGTTATTTTAAAGACTTATATAACAAAAGTCTTATTATAATAAAGGATGTCATCATTAGAATGATATCCTTTATTTTTATTTTAATAAATTTTCTATATTATAATTTTTTTATCTTAAAATAAGACAACATTCATCACTGCTATTCAAGTTATGTTTTTGTCCTTAACAGTATCTTATTTTCTTTTGATAGTATCTTTAAGAAAAACAGTTTTAACATGTTATAGATTTTGTTTCTCAGGTGGCGACTCCCTATTTTAAATAAAAAAATTGCTATTATCAAAATTTTTAAATCCTAGATGACAACACAAAAAGACTCTGACATAAAAATCAAAGTCTTTTTTATTAAACAAACTCATACATATGTTAATTTTATTTTTATATTTCAATGTACCTTCACAAATGTATTATTCATATACAAATTAAAATCATTCTAAAGTAAAACATTAGGTCAGTTGTTATTTTTAAATAACATCTTTCTTAGTCTATTATTGTAATAATCGATAAAGGAACTATATACATAATCGTATATTATAAAGGCTACCTCAAATGAGGCTACTATAATAATATTTATTGGAATATAAACTATTGTCCTTAATATAAAATACAATATAAATATCATTATGTTTGCAAATACTAATTTCATAAGATACTCAATATATATTGACCTATCTTTTTCTATAAAATATTTAACAATACCATATATCCCAAAAGTAAGGGAATATACAATCCATTGAGATTTACTTGCCATTACTATAAATCCTAATACTACAGAACCTATATAAAAAGCAATGCCACTTTTAAATCCCCATTCCATTATTACAATTGATACTAAAAGTGATGCTAACCCCATGATAAACAATGTATTTACAGAAATAATATTTGTAAGAGTTAACAGTATTACATTTAATGCTAATAAAACTCCTCCATAAGCAACTTTTATACTCATATTTATCATCCTAACAACAAGATATTAAATCTCCACCAAAACATTCACAACATGAATCTAGACACCAAAGTTTAGCGCAGTTTTCACAACAATCATCACCTAAACAACAGCAGTCATCACAACAACAGCAACAACATCCATCTAAATCATTACGTCTTCTTCTATTATAATTATCAGCTCTATTGTTATATTCATTTCTATATTGTGTATAACTTCTAAGTGCATCATTGTATTCCTGATTTTCAGGCTCCATGAATTTTGCTCTCTTTAAGAAGTCTTCTCCTTCTTCATAATATCCAATATTCATCGCAGAAAAACCAGTTAGATAATACCACTCTGCACATTTGTCAGTTAATGTTTTTAAAAAATCATAGGCTTTTTTAAATTCACTATTTTCCATAAAAGCTCTTGCTCTCATAAAATTTTCATTATTATAAGTATTACTGTACATTATTTTCACCTCTACTTTCTAATATATTCATGTATCTTAAATAAACCCCAGAATAAATTATATTTTCTATTATTCCAACGTTTTTATTTAGATTTAAATTATCAATTCCCCTAGCTAAAAAACCTAATGATGTTACAATTATTTTTTTAACTTTTTCTTTTAACTCATCATTTTTATCTATATATTCTATAAAAGGATTATATCTTCCTTTCTTAAAATCTTCGTCTAAATCTTCGTATGCATCTAATAAATATATATATTTACCTATATTAAAACCTATCATTCTTAGATTTCTCTCATTTTCATCTTTTTTATACGCAAATACTTCTCCCATTATATTTCCAAAGACATTAGACACTTCATCTATATTTATATTTTTGTCCTTTTCCAACTTATTTAATTCATTTAATTGTTGCTTTATATACTCAGCTTTTTCAGGATATTTCTCATAGGCTAAGTTTAATTTGTTTTTATATATATAATATGCTAATTTATCTTTTATGCGTTTATCATCCATTAAATTATCTTCCAATTTATAATACGTTAAAAGAACATTCATACTTGCTGCATATTCTGTAATATCATTTGTAATTATCTTTTTCTTCTTAAATGGGCTAACTACACACACTTCTTCTGTATTTGTAGACTCTGGCTTATATACTGCTGTTAATAAAATAATTAAAAAGGTTATATCATAATTCAGAGAAAATCTAGAAATTTCTCCATGATTTCTTTTTAAATATTTACATAGCCCACAATAATAAGCTTTGTAATGGTCATATTCTCTAAATGTTAAATCCATTTTGTTTATTTTAACATATCCAAACATAAATACTCCTTTTTGTACTACTTTTTATATAAATTATAATTTGTATTGTAACAATCTATATCTATAAATATCACATTTAACTCTTTTATATTCTCAACACTTCTTTGTGGTTTATAAAAAGTATTGTGACTTACATAAATGTATACTTAATTGGCTCTATTGTTTTATTAGTGAAAAAATGAGTGTATGCCATCAAACATGAACTCATTCTTTTTCTATTTTTTGTTAATTATTATTATATCATTAATAAAATTATAATTCATTGTTTAGAACTATTTTTCTGATGGTTTTAATATATCTTTTTCACTAAAATATCTTGTTAACTTTAAGGCATCAACTTCGAGTGCTTTTGTCAATTTAAGTATCAGTGTTGCTGTTGGACTATGATAAAATCATTCTCTCTCTAATTTTGATATATAACTTTGACTTATATTAGTTATTTTACTAAGTTGATTTTGGGTTATTTTTTATTTGTATGAAATATTTTTAATATGTTTTCTATTTTTAATTGCTACCAATATTTTACACTTACTATATTAATTATATGCAACAATGGTTGTCAATAATTAAATTGTGTACAATACATATCTTGTGATATCTATTAAATTTGATTCATTAGAAAAAATTTGCATGGCTCTCAAGTGTTCTCCTAATGAGTTATTAGGTTGGAAGCAAGATAAATAAAAATATTAATTCTAAAGGGTTTATTTATAACTATCGGAAGGCTACTTTAGTAGTTATTTTATAGATTTACATATGGTACATCAATAAGTTTTATATTTTTATACAATATAATTCTTACTGATATACCATTTAAAAACCTCATAAGAGGTCAGGAAACGATAGTATAATCATCACATACGTTTTATCAAATCTATTTTACATATAGTTTATACTTAGATAATAGCAGACATCTGTTTTTTCTACATTTGAATGAATTCTAAGAACTTTAATTTTACTATAAAAAAATAAATTCTTATTTTTGGATATACTCTACTACAGAAATTTTATTTATTTTTCTTCCTATCTAATGCTACTCCAATAAGTAACCCAAGGGATAAACCAATAGCTAAATTTTTAAATACTGAACCCCAAATAACACCAAAGCATAATCCTAATCCCAAATAACTTATATTTTCATTTTTCATATATTACTCCCTTAAATTTGATTGAAATATTTTAACTTTTCTAATTGATTCTTTTGAAGCTTTGACTATATCAGCTAAAATTCTTATCTCATAGTCATTACAATCACTTATCACTTATTTTAATTCTTTTTCAAGGACAACTTTAGAGTCTAGTATTGTCTCTCACTGTAATTCGTCGATTGATATGCCTAAAATATTATCAATCGCAACCAAAGTAGGTAGGCTAACACTAGAATTGCCAGTCTCAAAATTCGACATGTGTTGAGGCGTAATTTTTATCATTTCTGAAACAGTGTCTTGTGTTAAACTTTTCAAAATAATATCTATTAAAATTGTTTTTATGAATCTTTACGAATACCTACTGCCCTTAATGGACCGAGTAACGACATTCTAGCAAGTATCAGTGCCATTTCATCAGGAGATTCTTTCATGTTTTTTTCAAGCCAATATTGAATTACACCTAAGTCCGCTGAAAGTATATATTGTATAAAATATTCTTCTGAAATTACTGCCTCATCTATGTTAAAATTTTTTAACTTTTGTTTCTCAAACAAATTGATTTCAATAAATCTTTTTATTTTTCTTTCAAAAGTAGGGTCACCTTTGGGACCTAAAATAGATTTAATAATTACCGAATTTTTTCTAAAATATTCAAAAAGCTTTACCCTAAATGGAAGGGGTTCATTTGAGGCATCTATATTCATCATATTGACTGAATCAAGGTGCTTAGTCTCTTCTTCAATTTCCTGTATTATTTCATTTTCAATCTTCTCTAACAAGTCATACTTATCAACATAATGCAGATAGAAGGTTCCTCTATTTATATCCGCCCTTTGAGTTAAGTCAGTAACTGATATATTGTTAAATCCTTTCTCGTCTATTAACTCTGCTAATGCAGACCTAATCATTTTTTTAGTACGTATTGTTCTTCTATCAATAGATACTTTTTTCATGAATTATTCCCTCATTCTATATAAATTTTTTTAATTTTAATTAACAATTTTATAGTAAATGTTTATTACTTAACAATTTAAATATTATTGTTCATTGCATAAATCAATATAAATATTATAATATACATATAGGTTATTAATCAACAACGTGTTCATAAAAAATAGCGAATTAATTTGAAGTAAATGTTTAATATGACCGAAAATTTCGCCTTTATATGGATGCATTATAGGATATCTTAAGAATAGTATTAATGGAGGATAAAAATGAACAATTTAGATAAAAACAATGCTAATGAAGTTTTGGATATGCTGTTAAGAACTCGAAGATCCATAAGAAGTTTTACAAAAGAAATACCTTCAAAAGAACTAGTTGAAAAAATAATTGAAACTGGAAGACTTGCACCTTATGCAATACTTGCAGTAGCAAAGCAAACAGATTTTAGACATTTTTTTGTTATCTCAAATAACAGTTTACAAATGGATAAAATTAAAACTATTCTTGTTGATGTTATTAAAACTCAAATATCAACCCATGAGAAGGAGGCGGAGAACGACATCACTCTACAATCCTTCATTACTTCTTTAAAGATGCAAGTTAAAAAAGGGGTTCTTGGTGTAGGGACAGCACCTTATCTTATTATTGTGGCAGAACGTCGTGGAATACCAGCCATAGAACAAAAGTCATTATCTCATGTTATGCAGAATATGTGGCTTAAAGCAACTGCTTTAGGATTAGGTTTTGAACTTGTTAGTATAATAGGAAGATTAAGTAATAATAAAGATTTTTGCGATATTTTAGGAATACCAACAGGTGAATATGGATTTGATGCCTGTACAATTGGTTTCCCTACAGCATCTGTAACTAAGGAAGGCAGAGACGTTCCTCATCCATCCATAAAATGGATATAATAAATAATATTGAAAATCAAATATTTATAAACTATTCTTACATATTTTTAATAATAGGTGACATGTTGTTTCTCAGAGGAATCTATAATTTAACTGAACCCAAGATAATCAATTAATTACAAACAAAGAATAAATATAATAAAAGGACTTATAAATTATAAGTCCTTTTATTGAGCATGAAATTAAATTCTTTTCCTTCAACTCTGGTAAATAATTTTCCTGTATTTCTTTTAAAGTATATGTATATCCATCATAATCAATTATTTTTACTTCTGTTTGTGTCTTAGAATTTAATTATTCCTGTGGCTCGCAATATATATTTATACTATTTTATACAATTCAATCTTACTTACATTAAATTAGTTTTTAAATAATTGGAGTATATTCAAAACTGCCTAAAGTATCTTTTAATTCCTTTTTTGCTTTATTTACAATAGATTCATCAAGCATTACATCATTTATTGAACATGCTATAGATTTAGATGCTAACAACATCGCTTTAAATCCCATGTCAGAACCTGCACTAGCACAAGATTGCCATGTATGAGCAGAAATACCAATAGGCCAAACTGAACAAGAACATTGTGCTGTGGGAGTTATGTAACTAACATCTCCAATATCTAATGACAGTGATATACAGTTATTATGAGTAAAGGTATCATCTGTAACTTCATCATGTAGATTCATCTTAGTAATCTCCTTGTTTCCACTCAATACACTAGAAACACTAATTCTTTTGTCTATAGACACTGTTTCAGCTAATTTTTTTGCAAAATAGTAGTCATCTTCATCATACTTTTGTACCCCTATCAATTTCATGTTTTGTGATAAAACATCTGTTAATATTGTATTTGGAATATAGTCATATACTCCACTTATAATATTATATTCCATACTAGTACCACTCATCAATGCTGCTCCTTTTGCTATATCAACAATTCTGTCAAATACATCTCTTACATGCTCCATTTTAACTCCTCTTATGTAATACCATACTTCTGCAAAGTCTGGAACTATATTTGGCATTTCTCCACCATTAGTAGTTACATAATGAACTCTACAGCTATCAAATATATGCTCTCTTAAATAGTTACAACCTATGTTCATAAGTTCCACTGCATCAAGTGCACTTCTTCCGTTATAAGGAGCTTGTGCTGCATGAGCGCTAATCCCATTATATCTAAATTTTACAGAATAATTAGCAAGTGTTGGAATTCTTATTGGAGTGTTTATATCAAATGGATGCCAACTAAATGCACAATCGATTCCATTAAAGAAGCCTTTTTTTATCATTAATACTTTTCCTGACAAATCTTCTTCTGCTGGACATCCATAGTATTTTATAGTTCCTTTCAATTTTTTTAGTTTGATTAATTCCTTTATTGCAATTGCAGCTCCTATTGAACCTGTACCAAGTAAATTATGTCCACAACCATGACCTGCACCACCATCTGAAATAGATTCTTTTGTAATGGATACTTTTTGAGACAAACCACCTAAGGCATCATATTCTCCCAAAACTGCTATAACTGGTTTACCTTCTCCATAGCTAGCTACAAATGCTGTATCTATATCCTCTAATTCATCTACACTAAAATCATGTTTTTTTAAATATTCTTTTTGTAAGTTTGAAGCATAATATTCTTTATATTGAAGTTCTGGATTTTTCCATATTTTATCTGATATATCTCTTAACTCTTCCTGTATCTCATCTATATATTCAACTAAAAACTTTTTATTTAAATCACTCATATTAATCGTATAAACCTCCTTATTTCTAATAACTTATCAATTACTAACCAAAATAACTGATTTAAAAATATTTTCTATTGTACAGCTACTTTATACAATAAAACCTCTTGACTTGTAAGTTTCATTTTATCAAGTAAGAGGTCTTTTAAATTTATAAAATTTTTAGCATGTTAACCAATCAAGCATATTAACCCATAATTTATTATAATATTTCCAATCAGTAAATTCTCTTGGACCCCAATGAGGTGCACAATCAGAACTAAAGATAGCAGATTTTCCTTTTCCAAATTCACCAATAGCTACAAATGGGTCTCCTCCAATAGTCGCTAGTACAGGACAATTATCTTTAGCTATTGTCTTATTATATCCTAAGAACTGTGGCCATTCCTTTGGTATATCTTTTAAAACTGGATGTTCAGAATCAACAACAACTGGAGTTATTCCTGCTGGTTTTTCAACTCTATCATCTTTATCTATCATTGTTATTGGCAATACATCTTTGATAGCAGTTTCTCCAAATCTAGCTTTTGCATCTATACCTGTAAATGACATATATCCACCTACCATGATTAATGCTCCACCACTATTTACATACTCTTTAATTAATTCAAGTCTATCTGGATTACTATTACAATCTATAAATGTACTATTAGATAATAAGAATGTATTAGAACCTATATCAGATAATATTATACAATCATACTCATTTAACTCTTCCAATTTATATGGGAAGCTGTCTGCTGCTACATGTGCAGGCATATAAACTACTTCATAGCCTCCAGACTCCACTGCTTCTTTTAACCATTTTACTGCTTCTTCATAATGTGTTGTAACAAATGTGTCAAATCCCTTTATATGAGTTATATTTTTTACCCATGATTCCCCTACTATTAATACTTTTTTCATCTATATATTCCTCCTACTTTTATAAGTTTAATATTAGACTGGCATACATAAGTATACTGTCTAAATACTCTTGAATTTCAACATACTCATCTATCGCATGACATTGTTCTATTGAACCTGGACCTAATATTAATGTTGGAATTTTAGCTAAGTTTTTCATCAGTCTCGCATCATTTCCAGCCGTTGACCCTTTTATATTTAACTTTCTTTCTAAGGTTTCTTCTAATATCTTTTGAGTATTAACTATAAATTCAGATTGCTTTTCCATCTCAAAACCTAATCCTGATTGATATATGTTTATCTCTGGTTTATTATCTTTAAGCCATAAATCTCCATCAGCTCTTGTCATTATAACCTTAGTTATATCGTCTACAACTTGCTCATAACTCATTGTATTTGGCAAGAAATGTACACATAAATTAAATACACACTTATCTGGTACAGTAGAGCCTGCTGTTCCACCATTTATTACACCTAAATTTATTGTAGGTGGAGGTAATAAAGCATGCTTATATTTCATAAGCCAATTATGTTCTAACTCTTTTATATCTTGAAGTAATAACATCGCTTTTTCTATAGCGTTTACACCTTCCCACTTGCTTCCACAGTGGAGAGATACACCTTTAACTTCAACCTCAAAGAATACAAATCCCATATGTGCAATTATTATGTCCTTTTCTGATGGTTCACAAATTACACAATAGTCTCCATCAATGCCATTCATAACTGCATTTATAGTTCCATTTCCTCCGCCTTCTTCATCTACCACTGACATTACCTTTATATTGCCAGGTATATTTAAGCCACTATCTTTTATAAGTTTTACAGCTAATATTGAGGCTATTAGACCAGATTTCATATCTGCAGTTCCAAGTCCATAAAGCTTCCCTTTATCTTCTGTAGCACAATATGGATTATATCTCCACTTTTTTATATCACCAGGTGGCATAGTATCTACATGACCATTAAAAACTATTGTCTTACCAGGCAAATTATCACTGTACTTACATATTAAATTATATCTATCATCATAATTGTGACCTAGATTACCTTCTTTATATATGTATTTTGCCTTTTTAATTAAATCTTCGCTCATTTCTTGTCTATTTACACTAAACCCTATGGAATTTGCAAGTTTTTCAATATATTCTTGACCTTCCTTTTCAAATCCACCTAGTATTCCATGACCTGCATCTTCGGTTTTGATACTTACAAGCTCTTTTAAATAATCTATATATTCTTGTTTGTTACTATTTAATGTATCTAAGAGAATTTTTTTCATATTTCCTCCCAAGATTTATTATTTTGCTTTAGCTGACTTTTTTAATTTTATGTTATTTATCCATATAGCAAATAACATTACCAAACCTTTTATAATCATCTGATTATATGAAGATACACTCAATAGGTTTAATCCATTTCCCAATATTCCTATTATTCCAACACCTATACATGTACCTACTATAGAACCAGAACCACCCATCATATTAGTACCTCCAAGCACAACTGCTGCTATAGCATCCAATTCTGCTCCATCTCCAACAGTTGGTGAACCTGACGCTAAACGTGAAGATAATATTATTCCAGCTAAGGCTGTTAATAGTCCAGCTAAGGCATACACTTTAACTATAACTTTATTTACCTTTACTCCACATAGTCTAGCTGCTTCTTCATTCCCACCTACAGCATGTACATGGCGTCCAAAATCAGTTCTTTTTAAGAGAAAATGTCCTGCTATTACAACTATAATCATAATTATAACTGGTATTGGTATTGGTCCAACATATCCTCTACCCAGCATCTTAAATGCATCTGTGTTTACTGATATAGGTCTCCCTCCTGTAAACACAAAACTTGCTCCACTTATTATCGTCAACATAGCTAAAGTTACGATAAATGGTGGTAGTTTTTGTGTTGAAATAATTGCACCTTTTATGACACCTAGTATTGTTCCAATTGCTAATGCAAGTAACATGCCTACCCATATGGGTGCATTATAATTTACTACTGTTGTAGCCCAGAATGTACCTACTAAAGCAATTACTGCTCCTACACTTAAGTCTATTCCTCCTGTAATTATTACAAAAGTCATCCCTACTGCAAGAATTGCATTTATTGATATTTGTCTTCCAACATTAATTAAATTATCTAAAGTTAAAAAATTAGATGAAGCTACACTCATTATTATAAAAATTATTACAAGTCCTATAGCTGCACTCCCCTGGTCTTTAAATACACTTGTTAATTTTGATAATAATGGAGATGAAGTATTCTCTTTATGCTTAGTTATTGAACTCATTAATTTTACCTCCAAAAGCCAATTTTAATACATTATTTTCAACCATTTCTTCACCTTCTAAAAAGCCACTTATATGACCCTCTCTCATAACCATTATTCTGTCACTCATTGATATCAATTCTGGTATCTCTGAAGATATCATTATGATACTTACACCATCCTCTACCAAGTCACCCATTAGATTGTATATCTCTGCTTTAGCATTTACATCTATACCTCTAGTTGGTTCATCCATAATTAATATGTCTGGTTGTAATAAAAGCCATCTGGCTATTATAGCTTTTTGTTGGTTACCACCACTTAAACTCTGTATAACCTGATTCATATGTGGAGTCTTTATTTTTAAAGCTTCTATGTATTTTTCTAAAACTTCTTTTTCTTTTTTTCTGTCTATAACTGATTTAAATTTAGATACTTTCTTTAATCCCGCCATAGTTGTATTTTCTTTGACACTCATCTGTAAAAATAATCCAGTACCTTTTCTATCTTCTGTTATCAACCCTAAACCATTTTCAATTGCATCTGATGGTGTTTTGAATTTAATTTCTTTATTATTTAAATATATTTTCCCAGAGTTATATGTTCTAAGTCCAAATATAGCTTCTACGATTTCACTTCTCTTGCTTCCAACTAGTCCACCTATTCCTAAAATTTCGCCTTTTCTTATGTTAAAACTGACATTATTAAAAACATTGTTTTTAGTTAGATTTTCTACCCTCATAATTTCTTCTTTGATTTCTACTTTTCTTTTAGGGAAAAATTGGTCTAATTTTCTATCTATCATTAAATTAACTAATTCTTCCTCAGATGATACTTCTTTGGTATTCAAAGTCGAAATCGTTTTCCCATCTCGCATTATAGTTATTCTGTCACAAATCTCAAAAAGCTCTTCCATTCTATGAGAAATATATATTATACTAACTCCACTACTCTTTAAATCATTTATAAGTCTAAAAAGTATCTCAGTTTCTTTTTTACTTATTGAAGATGTCGGCTCATCCATTATTAAGACCTTAGTTTCTGATGATAAAACTCTTGCGATTTCAACCATTTGCTTTTGAGCTATACTAAGTTCTTTGACTAAGCTACTTGGATTTATATCTATTCCCATATTGTCAAAAATCTTTTTAGATTCTTCATTCATTTTTTTATCATTAGTTAAGACCTTGCCACTTATTTCTTTTCCCATAAAAATATTTTGTGCTACTGTCAATTCATCAAATACTGTTAATTCTTGATATATGGCATTTATACCTATTTTTTTAGAAATATCCGGTGATATATTTTCTATTTCTTTTCCCTCAAAAATAAATTTACCAGAAGTCTTTGCATGTGCACCAGTTAAAATCTTTATCATTGTTGATTTACCAGCACCATTTTCACCCAGTAGTGCATGAATTTCGCCATGAAATAACTCAAAATTAACATTATCTAACGCCCTAACTCCAGGAAATTCCTTAGCAATATTACTTAACTTTAGAATTATATTACTCATAATGACACTCCTTTTTAGATAGGATTTCTTTTAAATAATCTTATTTTTTATTAATTCTTAAAGTCTTTTATATTTTCTTTATCATAAAGTAAAGCTGGTACTGGTATATTTTTCTCTACCTTTTCACCTTTTATAGCCTTTACTACTGCTTCTACTGCCAAACGTCCCATTTCTTTAGGTTGTTGCTGAATCATAGCAAGAACAGTTCCATCTGTTATTCCAGTTGCTGCTTCATCAGTTAAATCAAATCCTACAATCTTAACATCCTTATTTTTTGCAGATTCAAGTGCAGCTTTAGCTCCTAATACACTATTTTCAGCTGTTGCATATATTATGTCTACATTTGGATTAGATTGAACTAAGTTTTCTACAGTATTAAGAGATTCTTCTCTATCATATCCTGGTTGTGAGTTTAATATTTTAACATTAGCTGAACCTTTTAATGCTTCTTTAAATCCATCTATTCTTTGCATTTGTATTTGAGATTTTAAATCTGTTACTATTGCAATTTCTGATTTCCCACCTAAGTTTTCATCTATGTACTTTTTAGTGTATTCGCCTAATTTTTTACCAGCATCATAACTAACTGTTCCAACATAACTTGTAATATTTTCAGTATTTAATACAGCATCTACTGTAACTACAGGCATTTTTTCAAATGCTCCTTCTACAGCTGGTACTATAGCTGAGTTGTCTGTTCCAAGTACTATCATTCCATCTACATCTTGTTGTATAAAATCTTCTATAGCTGATGTTTGCTTAGCTACATCTTGGTCTGGGTCATTTACTATGACTTTTACACCTAGTTCTTTAGCTTTTTCTTTTATCCCTTCGTCAATGTCTATAAAAAATTGATGTTGAAGAGTTATTGTAGATACTCCTATAGTTAAATCTTTCTTAGCTGAACTATCCTTCTTTTCTGATTTACTTGGTCCATCCATTGAACATCCTGTTAACATTCCTACTGCTAGTGTTGCAACAATTCCTAAAGATAAAATTTTTCTCATAATTACCCTCCATTTTTAATAGTTTTAGATTTGAACAATTTTAATTTTTATTTATTAATATCTAAATATTTTTCAACATCTTCCCTATAAGGCATTCCAGATTGAGCACCTAATTTTGTTACAGAGAGTCCTGACACTACTACAGCATACCCTACCGCTGTATATAAGTCTTTGCCTTCTGTTATAGCTACTGACAATGCTCCATTAAAAGTATCTCCTGCCCCTGTAGTATCTTGAACATCAACATTTATACAAGACACATGTTTTACTTCTTTGCCATCATAAAATCTAGCTCCATTTTTTCCTTCTGTTATTACAAGTTTATTTGGATGTTTTTTTAATACTTCTTCTATACTTTCCTCTGTGTCAAAAACTATCTTATATTCATGTTCATTTGGTGTTAAATAAGTTACTTTTTCTATTATATCTTCATCTAATCTTATTGCTGGTGCTGGATTTAATAAAATCTTTATCTTATTTTCAAAACAGAAATTTACCACATAATTTATTGTTTCTATTGGAATCTCTAACTGTAGTAATACTATATCTGCATTCTTTATCTCTTCTTCATTCTTTTTAATTAAATTTATATCTACTAGCTCATTTGTTCCTGGCACAACAACAATACTATTATCATTTTCACATAGTGTTATGACAGCAACACCAGAACTTTTTTGATTATTTCTAGCTATCAAATTATAATCAACTTTATTCTCTTTAAAATTTCGTATCAATTCTTCGCCTAAGCTATCTTCCCCTATACAAGATATCATTTTTACATTTGCACCTAACTTAGATGCTGAAACTGCTTGGTTAGCACCTTTTCCCCCAGGTGATGTAAAAAAACTATTACCTAGTATTGTTTCTCCTTTTTCTGGTCTTTTATCTACAGAACATACCATGTCCATATTTACACTTCCTATGACAACTATGTTTCCCATTACATTACTCCTTTACATATCTATTTATGCCTTTCTTACTGTTAATTACTTTCTTTCGTTGAAGCTCTTATCACTAGTTCTGGTTTGAAAATTAATTCATCAAAGGATTCTTTCTTATCTCCTCTTAGACAATTTATTAATATTTCACTGGCTTTATATCCTATATCATAAGATGGTTGTCGTACTGTTGTAAGTGGAGGACTTATTAAACTAGAAGTTTGAATATCATCAAATCCCACAACACTTACATCGTTTGGTATATTTAATCCTCTTTCTTGAAGACCTCTGATAACACCTATTGCAATCAAATCATTTGCACAAAATATCGCATTAAAAGCTATCTCTTCTAAAGTTTTTATAAATTCTTGCCCCCATTCAATCTTATATTTTCCTTCAAATACATAATTAGAATTGTAATCTAAATTATACTCAGTTAAAGCTTTTTTATATCCTTCTAATCTATCTATTGCTATTTCATTTTGAAGTGGACCACTTAAATATATTATTTTCTTATGTCCAATATCCAATAAATGTTTTGTAGCTATATATGCACCCTCAAAGTTATTTATTTTGACTATCCCTTTTAAGGTTTCTTTATTCATACTTATTTTCTTATCGATTAATACTGTTGGTATTTTTATATCTTTGTAATTTGCCTCTTTCCAGTTTGTATTTGACGATGCTGCAAAGATAATTCCATCTATCATTCTTTCTGATAATGTTCTTATCCCTTCATATTCCTTTTTGGCATCTTCATCTGTATTACATAAAATTATATTATAGCCTTCCTCATTAGCTTTATCTTCAACACCTCTTGATACGTCTGTGAAAAATGGATTTCGTATATCTGGTATAAGAAGTCCTATTGTATTTGTTCTTTTAGTCACTAAACTTTGTGCCAATTTATTTGGAACATAATTTTTTTCCTTCATTATTTTTAAAATCTTTTCTCTTGTTGCTTGACTTATATTTTCATCTTTATTGTTAATGACTTTTGACACAGTTGTTTTGGAAACACCAGCCAATTCGCCAATCTCTTTTATAGTTATACTCAAGAAGTTCACCCCCACAATTTAGGAAACCGTTTTACTTAACCGGTTACCTAGATACTATCACATCTTTTTTCGCTTTGCAACTACTTTATACAAATTTTGATATTTTTCTTATTTTTCAAAATATTTCTAACTATTAATTTAAATTTAGCACATTAGCTGATTTCCAAAAAAAATTAATCTACTTTTTTAATTCTTAAAAAGTAGATTAATTAATTTAAGCAATTTCTATTAAATTTTAAAGCCTTGTTCTTCAATCATTTTTTTATCATTTTCAATACTATTTCCTACAGTTGTTAAATAATCACCGACAATTGCAGAATTTACGCCCCCATTAAATCCTACCTTATCATATCCTTTTAAGGACAATCTTCCACCAGCATATCTTATATATATATTAGGAATTATAAATCTAAATACTGCTGTTGTTTTCAATATTTCCATTGGTTCTAATACATCATAATTTTCCATTGGAGTATTCTCAATTGGATTTAAAATATTTATTGGAAATGACTTCACATTTAACTCTTTTATTTCAAATGCCATCTTCAGTCTTTGTTCTTTACTCTCATTCATTCCAATTATTCCACCAACACATACATCTAGACCTGCTCTTTTAGCTTCTTTGATG
Source organism: Clostridioides sp. ZZV14-6150 (assembly GCF_020657875.1). Classification (NCBI taxonomy): domain Bacteria; kingdom Bacillati; phylum Bacillota; class Clostridia; order Peptostreptococcales; family Peptostreptococcaceae; genus Clostridioides; species Clostridioides sp. ZZV14-6150. The sequence goes on from NZ_JAGWDA010000005.1 coordinate 23,226, forward strand.
GTTTTTATTCTTTCTTCATATGTATGTGTTGTACATATGCTTTCAAAATTATCCTTAGATGTCTCAACATTATGATGATATGTAGATACTCCTACTTCTTTTAATTTTTCAGCTTGATTATAATCTATAATCCCCAAAGATGCACACAATTTTAGACTGGTATTCTCTCTTAAACCTTCATAAATATGTAAAATATTATTAAACTCATCCCCTGTCATTCCTTTCCCACTTGTAACTAAAGAAAATCTATGGACTCCTTTACTTTCCATTTCTTTAGCCCTATTTAAAATCACGTCATAATTGAGTAATGAATATTCATCAATACCAGTTTTATAATGAGATGACTGAGCACAAAACTTACAATCTTCACTGCATTTCCCAGATTTTGCATTTACTATTGTACATAAATCTGCCTTGTTACCCATAAAAAATTCTCTTATTTCATTTGCTGCTTCTAATAAAATATCAAAATCATGTTTATTATTTGTATCAATATTTATTAAACTAAAAGCTTCTTTATAACTTATTTCTTTTCCATTTAAAACTTTATTTTTTAATTTGATTATGTATTCTTTCATATGCCCTCCTATTAGTCAACCTTTTTAACTTTCATAGTTTACTTATTATATATAGTATTACATATTTCCTATTTAATGGTCAACTTTATTTTAGATATAGGTTTACTATTTAAAAATAAAAAATACTGCTTTAAAATGACATTAGTATAACAAATTATATTATACATATCATTATTAAAGCAGTATTTTTAATAATTTACAAAACTATCCTTGTTTTTACTCCATCCAAGCTTTCCATTGTAATAATCTCTAAGCCTTCATACTCTCTAAAAAGCCACTTTAAATCTTTCATAGCTTGATTAACTTGACTCTTTGTTAGATTATTTATAAAATATTCTTTTCTAGTTTCTTCATATTCTTTACTTGTTAAAAAATTTCTTAGAAAATTAAATGCAAATACACTTGGAATATTGTTTACATTTGCTTTCTTGCTATTTTCCTTTTCATAGTAAATTTTCATAAATGCATACTCCTTTGATACTTTTAAATTCCTCTTACATCATTATATGCATTTAAGTCTATCTATTCTTATAATTTTATTAATTCATATTCTTTACTTCCCATTCCCATTTCACATGCATAGTCTATTATTCTAGTTCCATTTACATGAGGATGCTCATGTTTGAACACATCATGACCCATTTCCTTACAAACCAAATCATAGCATGCTTGCTCAATGGCTACAGGGTCTGTTGATGCTAATATTCCTATATCATGTGCAATCGGTCTACCTGACCAAGGTACACAATCACAAAGTGGAGTCACATTCATAACAAAAGTTATATACCCAACCTTATCTTTTTTATTTGATACTGCTCCATAAGCGTATTCTGCCATTTTTTCAACAAATACATCTGAGTCACTTTCCCACTGTATAGTTACTGCCCTAGTTGGACAGACAGTCGGACATTCCCCACAACCATAGCATACATCAGAGTCTATTACTGCCTTCTTATCTACTATACTTATAGCTTTTGTTGGGCAAGAATTAACACATTTTCCACATCCTATACACTTCTTTTCATTTACTCCAGGAGTAACATCAGAATGTTGCATTTGCTTTCCTGCTGCACTTGCGCACCCCATAGCTAAATTTTTTAATGCTCCTCCAAAACCTGCTGCTTCATGACCTTTAAAATGGCTCATTACTATCATTGCAGAAGAATTATAAATTTCGCCACCTATTTTTACACTTTCAAAATGTTTTTTATCTATTTGTACATTTTCATAATTTCTACTGTACAATCCATCTGCAATTATTACTGGCGCATTTACCACTGCATAGGCAAAACCATTTTCTATAGCTGTTGTAAGATGGTCTACAGAATTTGTTCTACTCCCTGTATATAATGTATTTGTATCTGTTAAAAATGGCTTTCCTTCGCAATCTTTAATCTTATCAACCACTTGTCTAACTGCTACAGGACTCATATATGTAGTATTTCCTTTTTCTCCAAAGTGAAGTTTGATTGCTACTTGGTCATTCTTTTCTATTAAATCTTTGAATCCTGCTGTATCAAATAATCTTCTTACATTGTTTGGCACATTTTTATTTTGCGAATTTGAGTATAAGTCACAAAAATATACTTTTGACTTTTCCATATCTACACCCCTTTAAAATATTTACTTGAATTAATTTTATCACTTTTAAAGTAATTTTTTAGTATATTTTACCACAATTAAAGATTCTTATCTTTATTTAATAAAAACAATATTATTTTAACTCCTTACTACATTGTTTTAACTCTTTACTAATTTAGGCTCTATATACTTATAGCATATCTTAAATAACTGATAATCACTAGATTATAATCTATCTCCTTTTTTATTTTTAAACAGTTCCTTAAGGTAATAATTTAATTATTATAAAACATAATGAGTACGACTAAAACAAAAAAAGACTTGAAACTTAAGTTCAAATCTTTTTTACTTAGATATATTCTTATACATTACTAAGTATATTTTCACACAATACAGTGCTATTTATATTTATAATAAAGATATCATTAAACTGGTTTTTTATTAAATAAAATAACAGCTGATAACAGACACACTATTGAAATAATGATTGTTACAATGATTGGAATAATAAATTCTGGAGCTGTCACTTTACCTGAAATCAAATCTATATTTTTTGATAATATAAAATTAGGCGTATAAGGTGCAACCTGTTTAGGAATAGAAATTAAACTCAAAACAATAGTTGCTACTAATACAAGTAATACACTTGCAAATGCTGGTCTAAATAGTACACATCCAAGAATTAATATAGTAATATACATAATACCAATTATCCATAAGTTAAATGCTGAAAATACAACATGATTAAGATTTGCAGTTGGCCAAAAATACATTGTATAACCATAAGTACATAAAAAGCTCAGCCAGAAACCAATGGTCATAATAATTACTGCAATAGAAAATTTAGACAATACTACAGACGAACGTGACAATCCTTTAGTCAGCATAATAACAAGTGTTCCTTTGGAATATTCGTTCGATAAAATATTACAAAAAATAATTAGAGTTAAACTCATGCCAAGACCAGAGATATTGCTAGAAAATTGTGTCCAAGAATCTAAAGCAGTTGGTTCAGCAGTAACTTTTAAAGTTGGCGCAAAATGGGCAATCAAGTCTGGCATAAATTTTGCAGAAAGAGGGCTACTTATACCTAATATTAAAAATAAAGTAATCAGACTAAATAATTTATAATTTCTTATGTTCTCTACAAATTCTTTTTTTGTAAATGCTATGTATTCTCTCACTTTACTACCTCCAAAAATAAATTTTCAAGTGACAATTCTATTAATTCCATCTTTATTGGACAAAGATTCATTTCTGCAAGTGTAGATATGACTGTTTGTTGTATTGATTTTATATCTTTACCATGGAAAATAATTTCCATATTAGTCTCTTCTGAATCTTTAAGTAAGGATTTAATACTACTACTAGATTTAAATGCTTGGATTTCATCATTACTTGAAAACTCCAATAAAAGTCTATCTTTTCCGTGCATACTTTTTATTTCTGAAAGTGTACCACTAAGAGCAATGCTTCCTTTATTTAATATGGCAACATGGTCACAAATTCTTTCAACATCAGACAGTATATGTGTTGAAAATATTACGGTTGTTGAGTCTTTGATTTTAAGCATAATATCTAATATTTCTTTTCTACCAACAGGGTCAAGTGCGCTTGTTGGTTCATCACAAATAAGTAATTTAGGGCGTGAAAGTAATGCTTGAGCTATCCCAAGACGTTGCTTCATTCCACGAGAAAATCCACCTATTCGTTTCTTTTCATTTCCAAGTCCTACAAGTGACAACAACTCTTCACTTCTTAACTTTATTTCTTGTTTTGAAAGCCCTGTAATTTCTCCACAAAGAGAAAGATATTCAAGTGGTCTCATATAGTTATAAAACTCTGGAACATCGGGTAGATAACCTACATGGCGGTTAGAACTTATTCTTCCATAGATCACTTTCTCACCACAAACATTTATAGTTCCACTATCTGTTTCAAGTAACCCAAGCACCATTTTCATTGTTGTAGTCTTGCCTGCACCATTCTTACCTACAAATCCAAAAACTGACCCTTCTGGTACAGTAAGATTTAGATTATCTATTATCTTTCGATTACCAAAACTTTTTGATAACCCATTTATTGAAACAATATTCATCATTCATCACCTCTTCCTATAGTGAAATATAAAATTGGGCCTATTATACTTATAAATAATACTAAAAGAATCCATATTGCCTTATTACCAATTTTATAATTTGGATGTTTTATTATATGAATAAGTGCAGTAATTACAAGTATTAAATTTAAAATAATAACAGGAAGCAAAAGCGGTAGATATTCCATTAAATTTTCCATAATTTTATTCCTCCAATAAAGATAATTTTTCTATAAGAAATCTGTATTCTTTGTTCTCATTTAATACAGAGAACATAGGATTATTCTTAATAGCCGCAACAATACCTGCCTTTACAATTGTATCATCACGTGTAATACCTGCTCCAATCTCAGAAATCCAGCCATCGATATGATTAAAAAAGTCATCACTATGTAACATAATTGGATATATATCACTTATTGCCAAATCTACATATCTTTGTAACGACTTAATAGCTCCTTTAGTATTTCCATGTATTAAATTCATTTGTATCTGGGTCAAATATACAGAAAACATAACACCAGGAGATAATGCATTAAGGTCAAAAGTATCTGAAATTGTTAAAATACGTCTTTCTATTTCTTCAATTTGTGATTTATCTGAGTTTTGCAGAAGTCCCACTAAATCTTGAACTAACAACGTAAGATTCTGATATGCTCCTATCTGTAACGTTTCATTAGCTTCATTAGTTTGACCATTCATCATTTGTCCCTGTGCAAGAAGTATGCTTTCATTTACCATGGGAAAATTGCTATCTTGAAATAAATCAATAACTTCTATAGGTTGATTTAACAATATATAACAAGTTGCCTCCATACCTTTTGACTGACGACAAATTTCTATATCATCACTTGTTTCTCGTATTCGAATAAAAATTTCTAATGCTTCACTAATTAATAGTTCACGTTTTTCTTCATCTACAATGTCATAATGATTAATTATCAAAATACCCATCTGATAAATCAAAGGAAAGCATGAATAATATTTTTTTATGGTTTCTCTTATTTCATCCATAACTTCGTCAAATGATTTAACAGTAAAATCTTTACACAATCGCTGATATAGTTTATTAATATCTTCCTTAATCATTTGTGGTTCGTAGCAAATTAATTCATCAACTGTAATGTTGAAATATGTCGCGAGTTGTGGCAAAAAAGTGATATCAGGATAGCTTTGCCCAGTTTCCCATTTAGACACAGAAGCTTTAGAGATACCTATATAATTTGCAAGTTCATCTTGTGTAATTCCTTTTTCTTTACGCTTTAAAATCAGTGTTTTTGCAATGTTTAATTCATTCATATCAACGCCTCCTTTGTATAATTATATCCTTAAATCCATAAACCTAACAAGCGATTTAAAGTTGACTTTTGATGAAAAAATCAACCATAGAGAAACAAATAAGCAGGTATCTTAGATACCTGCTTAAATATATTTTTAAACATAATTTACATAATTTGTTTATTATTCCAATTTTATCCGCATTATTATACAAAATCACAGATGAATATATCCAAATATAGTTTTTATTTATCATGTTTTTTAAACGTCTTGTATAAAATATCTTTTAATATAACCAATAATATATTTGTTTTCATATCCATATTTTCCATATTCACATTGCAACATATATTTAGGATTGATGTGTAAAATATCTTTTATGCCAACAGCAACAGCAAGCCTTGTCTGTGAAACACAATACTTTTCAATTTTTTCATTTAATTCTTTTATAAAGTTATTATTCATATTTATTCCTCCAATCATAACAGGCAACTATCATGTATTGATAATTACCTGTTATATAAAAATCTATAAAAGAAAAACAGTCAATCATTTAAACTAACTGCTTGTACATACATCATATTAAATTGTATAAACTATAATTTTTATTATTGTTCATGGATAAAGATTTCTTTTAAACCATCATCAATTTCAAAGTTATTGCTATCTATTCTTATATATGCACTTCCAACATCTGCATGTAAGTATGGAATAATATCTTTATCATAGTTAAAAATTGTATTGATTGCGAACACATATACAACCTTCTCCATTTGGCTCATTCCACTCAATTAACTTTTCGACCTTAACTTTTATAAAATCATCTTTTTTTAATAATTTCATACTTATTTCCTCTATAACTTCTAATTTATGTGAAATGTCATGTCACACCTATAAAAATCGCTGTACCCTGTATAAATACAAGAGATTTCTTACTTTATTAACAATTTTCTATGTACCTTTTGCCTACTTGTTATCAGTATTTGCAAGTCCTTCTTTTACTAACTTTGCTATACTCTTTATTGTCTCTTCAACATCATCAAATACTATTCCATCTTTAGATGATGGAATAGTATTTGATGATGTTGAACATTGTATAGCTGGATTAGTTGCAGTAGCTATCTTTAATACACAGCTTGTTTTTGCTCCATCACAAATTAATCCTGATAAATCAGCTAACATGTTATTAATTGCTCTCTTTATATTTTCTAACGTCTCCCCTTGTAGATATGTCATTCCACAACAAGCTCCTGTAGCCCCTGCAATACCTGCTCCACAAAGTGGTGATAATCTTCCCATATATTCTTTTAAATGTAATTTTATTTCATTAAAATCAACTATTTCATTAGCCTTTTCTAATTCATCTTTAGTAAAATTATATAATATCTCTAACTTTTTTTCTGATTTTTTAATAACTCCCCCAAGTGCAGCTGCTATTTCTATTCCTATTTTCCCAGTTCCAGGTATACCTATCCCTAATGCATTCTTAATTATGTTTGCACTTAAATAAAGTTGAATTTGTTTTATCTCTCTTTTTAAGATATCTATATATTTGCACATAAGATCTCTTCTCCTTTTACAATTCTAATAGTTTTATTAAAGCCAAGGTATATATCTCCATATTCTTTCGTATATGCTCTATTGGTACTCTTTCATCTGCTCCATGACCGCCAGTTTTATACGCTAAGAACTTAGGTCCAAACGCCACCATATCTTTAAACCAACTTGCATATGTGCCACCACCCATAGCAATTGTATATCCATTTTCATCTGTTACTTCTTCATAGGCTTCTAATAACTTTTTAAGTACTAAATTACTCTCATCCACATAATGTAAGTCTTTATGAGCAATAACTTTTACTTTCCAACCATTACAAAAAAACTTTTTGAATCTATCTATTATATTGTTTAAAACTATATTTTTACCATACCTTATATCTAGTTCACATATGATTTTTTCCTCATTCATTTTTAATATTCCTAAATTTAAAGTAGTGCTTTTGAATACCTCATCATATTGATTAATTCCCAATGCATCTCCATAATAGTCACTACAAAGGTATTTTGAAACTAATTCTATATCTTCTCTATACTGAAAATCCATATTATCTTCAACTATCTTTATTATCATTTTAGATATAGCATTTTCTCCCTTTTCAGGATTACTTGCATGCGCAGCTACTCCTTTAGTAGTTAACTCTGAAATAATTCCATTAATAATTTTTGCAGTACAATGAGACGGAACAACATTTTCTTTAGTTCCTCCCCTTACTATTATGTAAGGTTTGCTTTTATCAATTTTAATCTCTTTTTCTATCCTTATATGAACTCTTCCTTTTTCTCCATTAACCACTGGATACATCGCATCTGGAGTAAAGCCCATACTTGGAATTTCTTCATCTTTATCTAAATAATATTTGATACACTCCATACCTGTTTCCTCATTTGTCCCAAAAATTAATCTTATTCTTTTATTAATTGTAGGGTACGTATCCTCTATGTTTTTCAATACATGTATAAGCATAGATACAGCCCCCTTATTATCTATGGCACCTCTTCCATAAATAATATTGTCAATTACTGCTCCCGAAAATGGTTCTACACTCCACCCATCTCCTGGTGGAACTACATCTAAATGCATTGGAATTCCTATTAATTCTTCTCCTTCCCCAATTTCTGCATATCCAATATAATTATCAATATTTTTAACGCTAAAACCCAAACTAGCGCAGTAATCTAAAGTTTTCTCTAAAGATTTTTTAGGTCCTATACCAAAAGGACATTGTGAAATAGGTTCACCTTGTTGTGTATCAATTTTTATTAATTCTTTTAGGAATTCTACTGTTCTATTTAAACTATTATCTATGCTTCTGCTTATATCCATAAATCAACCTACCTTCTGTTTTTTTAAAGCCTGTCCTTAAAGAACAGGCTTTTAGCATTAAAAACTATTTTCTTGTGAATACTAATTCGCAAACTTCATCATCATGAGCACATTTTTGAGCAAACTCTAATCTAACACCTTGTGCACAATCAACTCTTCCATAATCACCGTAGCAAGCTAATCTACAAATTTCTTTTCTTTCTTCTTTAGTTAATCCATATTCTTTCCAAGCAGCATCTAATGGACAGTGATGGAATTTTAAAACTCCATTCTCATCTGTATTTTCTACTAATTCCATTTCAAACACTTTTTGTCCTTTACTGTTATATAACATTTCTGCCATTTTTCCTGGAGTATCTGCTACGCTATATTTTTGACCTCTCATTTTACCAAATCCATATATTGCTTCTTTACATATATCATCTCGATTAACTCCTAATTTTTCAGCTTCTTTCATAAGAAGATAGAACCATACTGCTCTTTCTCCTGTTGCTCCTCTAATTCCTTCTAAATATTCCTTTTCTGTATACATTTTTTCTGACATTTCTTTCTCCTCCTAAAATTAATTTCTATATTTTAACCATTGTAAATTAGAATATTCCAATGAATGATCCTACTAATGCTACTACAACTAAAATTACTAATAACTTAGTTATTGTCCACTTCTTGTATTTCATTCCCCAATACACGAAGAATACAACACCAAGTGGTAATAAACCTGGAGCAATCATGTTTAATGTATCTTGAACAACAATTGCTTTACCACCAATATCAAATGATAATGGAGTTGAAAGCTTAACTGTAGTTGCAGATAATGCTCCCATCATAAACATTCCTAGAATTGAAGCACCATCAATTATCTTATTGACAATACCACCTGATAGAATTTTCTTAATTGAATCTCTACCTAAAGAATATCCTAAATGGAATAAGTAATAACCTTCGCAAAATAGTAATATACTAAACATTATTGGGAAAAATGCACCTATAACACTTCCTTCTGCTCCAAACGAAGCACCTAAAGCTAAGAATATTGTTTGAAATGTACCAAAATCTAAAGTATCTCCAATTCCAGCCAAAGGTCCCATAAGCCCATTCTTAACACCTGAAATAACTTCTCCTGGGATTTTTCCTTCAGTAGCTTTCTCTTCTTCCATAGCTAAAACTGTACCATGAATTAACCCTCCCCATATAGCTTGAGTATTAAAAAATTGTAAGTGCCTCTTTAACGCATCTATTAAATCTTCTTTTTTCTTATATAACTTTTCTAAAGCCGGAGTGAAACTTGCACAAACTGCTAATGCTTGCATTCTTTCAAAAGAGTTAGATAATTCTGCTGTCCACCACCATCTTAGATATGTTTTTGTTACATCTTTCTTCGTAAGTACTCTTATCTTATTAACTTCAGTTGTACCTTGCTCATCTTTAGCTTCTTTATTTTTTATTTCTTGCATTATACTTCACCCACCCTTTTATCTTCTTTCATAAATGTAACTAAAAGAGCTATACAAACACCAAATATTGCAGCTGCAGTAATTGATATTTCAAAATATTGAACCATAAAAAATCCTATAATAAACATTGGTAAGAATTTATTTTTACCTATAGTAAATATTGTTGTTGCAAAACCTAATGCAGGTAATATACCACCCATTACTGTTAATCCATTCATTAACCATTGTGGTATAACATCTAATAATGATTGAACTAAATCTGCTCCAAAAAAGTTACATACAAAAACTATTGGAAATCTTAAAACAAACCCAAATATTAAAGAATAAAGTGTTGCACATCTCCAGATACCTTTTGTATTACCTTCTTCGGCATACTTATCTGCCTTATGAACTAATACAGCATTACCAGTTCTTCTTAAGTTATTAACTAATACTCCTATGACACCTAAAGGTACCGCAATAGATACTGCAACTTCTGCATTAACACCAGTTTGAAGTGCTACTGGTATTGCAATAAGAGCAGCTAAACATTTATCTGATGGAATATTTCCTCCTGCTGCTACCATTCCTAGATAAACCATTTCTATACTTGCACCAACAATCATACCAGTTGTTACATCGCCCCAAAGTAATCCAAGGCTAAAACCTATAAATAAAGGGGACTTTAGTGTTGAGAAAAGGGTATACCCTGCAAGACCTGCTGCAAACCAATACCATAATCCTGTTACAATTGCCAACATCAAAACAGATTCCATTTATAATTCCTCCTAATTTATAATTTTTATTTAAACTTCTTTAAGGCATTTTCATATGTCATAGATGATTCCTCTGGTATAACTTGTAGAACTATTTCAACCCCATCTTCATTAAGTTCATTTAGTTGTTCTACATCTTCATTTCCTAATGAAACAGCTGTAAATACCATCTTCTTTCCTGCTTCATTTGGAATACCTCCTAATTGAATCTTTTCATATTTAAGTCCAGCCTTATACGCCTTATTTGCCATATCAACGTTCTTAAATAGAATAAATATATTTTTATCTCCTAAAATATTGTTTTGGAATGCTTGTCCTGCATCTTCTGCTGTTAAAATAGCTACTTCTACTCCTGATGGCGCTGCCATTCTATATACATCAGCCATAAATTCATCTTGACCTAAGAAGTCATCAACTATTACTATTTTTTGAGCTTGAGCGATTTTCACCCATTTTGTTATAACTTGTCCATGAATTAATCTGTGATCTACTCTTACTAATGTTATTTTTGCCATTATATCCACCTCATAATTTATATTTTTTTAAATTCTTTAATTAAATCCACACAAAGGTTATTATTTTTTTTGACGATTCTTTCTGGTAATGTATGTACTTTATCTTCTTTGCTTAATTCTTCATCTACGATTAAAATTGTCTGTAAGCTAAGTCCATTTATTGCATCTATCCCTCTTCTTATAGCAACAGCTATTGCAACACTTGACGTAGATCCCCCATACAGATCTGATATTATAATTTTCACATCCTCTTTATCTACTACTTCTTCAACCTCTTTCATGAATACAGAAATATCTTTTTCAGAGCTTAGTGATAAAACTTCGTATTGATTTGACAATCCAAAATTTTTATTTGCTTCTTCTACTAATACCTTTCCCCACGTTCCATGGCAGAGTATGATTACCTTATATTTATTCATTGCTAAACAAACTCTCCTTTATAGCGATTAATACTTTGATTTAATTCTACTTCTTCCTCATCAGGTACCATTTGAATTGATACATTAATATTTTTTTTAATAAATTCATCTATTAAAAGAAACTCTTTTTTATTAATGTATACATTTTGAGATATTTTCTTTTTTCCTATCCCTGTAGGTATTCTTCCAATAATAAGTTTTTTAATATCAATTCCTTCTTCTCTCATTCTATTTGCAGTATCTAAGTTTTTAATTAATACAAAAACGTTATCATCAGCTTGGTTATTATAAAAATACCTCCTTGATTCACTTACAGTTAATATTGATAAATCAATATTCTTTGGTGCTGCCATTTTTATCAAACCTTTGGCAATAACATCATTGGTTGTTTCATCATCTACTACTACTATTTTTTTAACACCTAGATGCTTAACCCATTTATATATCACTTGACCATGTATTAATCTATCATCACATCTGCAATATTTTACTAAAGACATTTTTAATCGAACTCCTTTTTCTATTACATTGAGCTAAGAACTTTATTAATATGGTTTATACCAGTTTTCCCCGCTTCAATGCATGTCTCTGCTAACTCTTCTAAACTTTTTCCCTCTCTATTAATTAAAGCTTCAAGTAGCATTGGAAGATTTACTCCAGTAAGTGCATGAAACTTTCCACCTTTTTTAAGGTTTAAACTTGCTACATTACTTGGTGAACCTCCTAATAGGTCAGCTAATACTAAAACTCCGTCACCTTCATCTAATTCATTTAACTTTTCTACAAAATTTCTATTTAAGTCTTCAATATTATCATTCCTATTTAGTTTAATTGCTGCTGTTCTTTCTGCTGGTCCTGCAATAAGTTCACAGCTTTTTATAATTTCTTCACTAAAACTCCCATGAGTCATAACTATTATCCCAATCACCAATCTCACCTCACTTTTCTTGTCACTTTTTATATAAGCAATTGCCATGCCAACTTATGTGTATCAATAACAAATGGCTATTTTACAGGATTTAATCAAATCTTTTTACTTAATTTATAAAAAAAGCTTACTCTTTCAATATGTATCAAAATCTTTTTCAAACCTGTATCAAATCTGTATCAAAAAGAAGTAAAAAAAAGATAGCCTTTTGGCTATATTTAAGTTTTGTATCAACTTTTGAATTTATCTGTATCATACTGTGATTCAAATATATCTAATATATTTGCATATTCCATATCTGAAATGATTATATCGAATGTCTCTTCTACAAGCTTAAAACTTTCTTTTATAACTAAATATAATGCTTTACTTCTACTAATTCTTTCTTCATATGATTTATAAACTAAAGACTCTTTTATTATTACTCTTTCAATCATACATGAACAATGAAATATAAACTTTACTAAAAGTTCATCTTGAATTACTAAAGAATAATGTTCGCTAATTCTATTAATTACTTCTTTTAATATAAAATAAGCCTTTTCCCCATTTAAAAAAGTCAAAGTTTTACTAATATTATCAATTAGTAATCTATCAAAATATCTACCACCATTATCTTTTTCAGCATATGTAATTTCCATATCTCCATAATGTTTCTTTATAGATTCTATAATATTAAAATATAATTTCTCTAATGTCATTTCCGGAGTTAGGGCCTTTCTAGTTGCTTCTATTACAATAGGTGTACTTACCATATCTATTGCTTTTACTTCTTTTCCAGTAGCATCATGAATAACTTTAGCAAATGTTAAAATAGATCCCATATCAGTTAGAATTAAAATTCCCTTTCCTTTGTCAATTTCATTGGCTATTTCTACAGCTTGGACTAAAATATCCTGAACTCTATCCTCTAATCCCATATTGATTGCCACTGCATGGTTACAATCCAGTAAAGTATTAGCTACATTCACCATGCTAGATGCCGTAGATTCACCATGCATTATAACTAATATTGCTATACTCTCCTCATTTAATCCCACATAAGATAAATAAAGAAACGTTGCTAAAAAAATTGCTTCATCTTCTGGAAACTCAACTCCATACATTAATGACATGTTAGATAATATTTCTTTTGCTATGTTATATTCATATGCTCTTTCCTTCATAATTTCATCTTTATTAGGATGCTTTACTATGTTCCCAATCTTTATTCTTTCAATTAAATTCTGAATATGTAAGGCTATAGCTTTTATTAATTTATCTAATCCTTCTCTTTTGCTCCATTTATCATGCTTTTGTAAAATATACTTCACAGTAGTTGCAATTGAATCATTAACAATATTGTTATAAGCTGTTTGATTACTACTATTATATATAAAAGTATTCATTAAATTATAGGAATACTTCTGTATATCTTCATCTATAACGCTTCTAATTTGTGACTCTTTAATACCTTCTTGTTGAAGTTTATTCCAAGTTTCTTTTATCATTCCATAGAAATCTAAATCATATTTTTTATTTTCTATTAATAAATTTTCACTTTCAAAATTCTTTCCTTCTGGTAAAAAAATAATATCTTCTTTCCCAATAAAACTGAAGTTTTGTACAAACTCCTCTTTTCTATTATTTCCATATAATGATTCTCTAATATTGTTTGGTAGAAGAGAGAGTCTTACATATACACATTCCCTTTTATAGGTCATATAATCTAAAAAAGCTCTTGCACAAATTAATTGTATGTCGCTTTTTAATTGTCCTATATTTCCCTTACACTTATATAAAATAAATGCCTTAATAACTTCTTTTGAAACCTTTAACTTAACACCAATCCTAATACTTTCTTCTTTAAAAAAATAACATATAAGCTTCATTCTCTCTTGAAAGCCTCTTTCCTCTAAAGACGGAATCTTTATAGTTACAGGTATTCTTCTTAAAAACGTTTCCAACATTGCTACCTCTGGATCTTCTGTAGTAGCTGCAATTATCATAATCCTACACTCATGTACCTTATTAGCCTCTCCTAACCTTCTATATATACCTTTATCCATAAGTAGAAATAGCATTTCTTGTCCCTCTGCAGATAACCTATGAACTTCATCTAAAAACAATATTCCATTATTAGCTTCATGTACAATACCATACTTATCTTTATCAGCTCCAGTAAATGCTCCTTTTACATATCCAAAAAGCTGTGCTAATAATAATTGCTGATTATCAGAATAATCAGCACAGTTAAATATGATAAATGGTGCATTATCACTATCTTCTTTTATAGTTAAACTATACTTATACATATATTCTGCAAATATAGATTTACCAACTCCTGTAGGTCCTATTATTAATGTACTCAACCCCTTAGGTGGATATATTACTGCTGCTTTAGCTTGCTCTATTTGAGACTTTAAACTTCCATCACATCCTACTAAATTAAAAATATTGTTCTCTTTTTTTATACCCTCTACAATATACTCATCTTTGATAGCATCATTTTCACTATATTCGTTTACAGAGTTAATATTATCAAATATCCCTTTATTTAGTTTCTTTCCTAAAATACTCTCAACACTTTCTTTATATAAGTACTGAACAGGTTTTCCCTTTATCTTTATAATAATACTTTCCTTTATTAATTGATTTAATTCCTTACTAGCATTACTTCTATTTATACCTACTTCAGTAGCAATATACTCTGCATCAAATCCAAATCTAATGCCGTTATTAAGATTCAAGTGTTCTTCTGTTAACCTTTTCAAGCAAATTAAAACTTTTTCTTTCCTTGATAGCTTCTTTTGTATCATAGTTAACCTCCCATATAAGCAGTAATACTGTTAAATATTTATTATTAAGCTTAATTCTACAATATTTTAATATTTTTGTCTAATTGTGTAACTATTGATTTTCTTTCCTGTTCGTTTTATAATATAAATTACGTTACCCTCATCTTTTATAGAGGAGGAATTTATATGAATTTTTTATCAGATTTACACACCCACTCTATAGTCAGTGGTCATGGCTATAGCACTTTGTTAGAAAATATTAATTATTGTAAAGAAAATGGAATTAAGATACTAGGTACATCTGAACATGGTCCTAAGATGCCTGGTTCTCCCCACAAATGGTACTTTCACAACATTCAAAATATCCCAAGAACCATAAATAACATTATAATCTTAAGAGGATGTGAAGCAAATATACTAGACACTGAAGGAAACATAGATCTAGACCCTTTTGTCATTCCTCGATTAGATTATCTTATCTTGTCATTTCACGAAGCCGTTTTTTCACCAAATACATTAGAGAATAATACTAAAGCCTTAATAAATGCAATAAATAAGCATGATAATATTGAAATATTAGGCCACCTTGGAAACCCAAACTACCCAATCGACTATGAATTAATCATTAAATTAGCCATGGAAAAGAATATCTTAATAGAAATAAATAATTGTTCTATCAAAGGCGTGTCAAGAAATGGTAGCTCGGATAATTGTAAGTATATTGCTACACTTTGCAAAAAATATGGTGCTAAAATCATACTAACTTCAGATGCTCACATTTGTTTTGATATAGGTAACTATGAGTATTCTGAGAATATCTTAAAAGAAATTAATTTTCCAGATGAATTAATAATGAATTATCCTAAAAAACTTATTAATCATTTTCACCAAAAAGGTAAATTACTAGATGTTGATTATACAAATATTTGAGTAATAATACATGCTTGCTTTAACTCTTATAAAAATCTTAATACTATTTATATTATATGAAATGAGGATATTATAATGAAGAGGCTATTTAATAAACTAATAAATGAGGATATTTCTAATAAAATATATATTATTGGTATTGACGGTTTAGGAGGGTCAGGTAAAAGTACACTTGCTAATTCACTAAAATTACAATTGCAAAATTTGAATTATCCTTCTTACATCTTACACATTTATTATTTTATACATCCTAAGTTTATTAGGTATAATAATTCTAAAGAAGAGTGGGATTGTTATTACAATATCCAATGGAGATATGATTATTTACTAAATGAAATTTTAGTTCCTATAAAAAATGGAGATAAAATATTATAAAGAAAATGATAGATATATAGGTAATTTAGAAGATATAAAATGTAAATAGAAAAATAGGTACTTCCCCGCTGAAGAAAAATATACCTTGGAATATTATCCTATTGAAAATGCCAATCTCATATTAACTACAAATAGACTATAATTTACGTATTTGTCTACTTTTTATGTATTTACAAAAAAGGTACTATATTATCAATGTTTTAGTATAGTACCTTAAGTGAATGTTTATAGTGTAAATTAAAATTCTTCATCTATATCACAAGTAATTATTTACTATTACAAATCTATTGTATAGACTTTACTCTAAATTAATTTGAATTCTTTTATTCTCTTTATAAGTTCTTTAAATCTTGGATTATCTTTTATAGCATCAAATGATTCATTTCCCTCAAATAAAAGATTAATATTATATTTCATATACTCATTTGTTTAATAACTTTTTCCATATCTCTATCTGATATTTCAATATCTTCATTAGATAAGATTAAATCATAATTTATTAGTCCCACTACTATTTTACCTCACTATTGATACATTAGAATGCGCAATTCATAATTAATATTCTTTGATAGTTTTTTAGAGAATCTTACATTTTTAAATTTAGATTCAAGTACATTACTTTGCTGTTGGTGCTCATACTGAAATTCATCATATTGATTTCTTAACCATATGTACTTCTTATAAAGTTCTTCTACTTGTTTGTTTAATTTCATTATTGGTTTAGCAAGCAGGTATGCATACATTGTTTTTTATCTTTAACTAGGTTATACTCCTAATTCCCATTTACTAATAGTTTGCCTAGATACATTTAGTCTTTCAGCCAACAATTCTTGATAATAATTATATTTCTTTCTTAGTTTTATAATCTTGTCTCCTAAATTCATATATTAAACTCCTTTCAAGTTAAAAATAATTGTATTTCAATTATAAAGTATTAAACTCAGCTGTTCTATAAAGCGGAGTTTGAAATATATTTTAAAGAGATAAATCTGGTGAATTTATGCCAAGTTTTATTGTCAAATCTATTGACAAGTAAACTTGGTATGATATAATGAAAATACCAAGTAAACTTGTCATATAAATAGGAGGTGTCTTATATGAATAAAGAAGAAATTTTAAGTAAAAGTCGTCAATCTAATAAAGATGAAGGATTAGAGTATATTGAAAATAAGGGTATAAAAGTAGGATATTCAATTTTCATATGTGTATTCTGCTTTATTGTAATATTTAACGCCTTTATTGGACAAAAAAGTGATGCAGTATCTGCTTTATTTTGGACATTCGGATTTGCTGAAAATATAGCAAAATACCAATTTACACATGAGAAAAAGAATTTAGTTTTTGCTTTTGGTTTCTTAATTCTGACAATCTTCTCATTGACTAATTTTATTTTATCATCATTGAGGTAAGCATATGAATGAAGAATTGATATTAAAAAATCGCTTAAAAATAGCAAGAACAGAGAAAAAATTATCCCAAAGCCAACTGGCAGAAATGGTTGGAGTATCAAGAAATACAATTAGTTCAATAGAAACAGGTCAGTTTAATCCAACAGCAAAGTTAGCACTTATTTTATGTATTGCTCTAGATAAAAAATTTGAAGATTTATTTTACTTTGAGTAAATCTTCATGTAATCATAAAATATTAGAGAATGTATAGAACTCTATATTTTATTTATATAACTTAAAATAAAAAGATTTCAATAAATAAAACAAACTATTCTTTAATTACACTTAATATTGCATCCAGTGTTTATATATTTATTATTTAAATGTTAAAAGTGAAAACCTTAGAGGATTTTTGCATTATATAAAATCAAAATAAATAGCCAAATTGAAATATATAACATACTTAGAACGATAGTAATAGAAATTATAACTTTTTTAATAGTTACAATTTTATACCTTATGGTATAAAACTAAAAAAGCATCAACTAAAAATAAAGTAAGTCTTATTATAAGACTTACTTTATTTTTAGTTATATATGATAGTCAATACAAACTATCTTATTCTATGTAATTATTAACACCTTAATCAATTTTATTAAAAATAACCGTCTTCTCTTTTAAAGAAATTTTTCCAACTTGATATCCATATTCATTTAATTCTTTTTTATATTTCAAAAAAGAATGATCTATCTCTATTCCAGCAATATTTTTTATTTCTTCAAAAGTTAATTTAAATGGTGAAGTACCATTTTTCTCAACATATTCCCACAAAGAACTATATTTACTCACTTTATATCACTCCTTTTAAAATTATATCTTATCTATTAATTTATATTCTATCACTATTAATTTATAAAGTCATGCTACTTATTATTTATATACAAAAATATATAAATAATAAGTAGTAATTTTTTATAATCATAATATTTTCTTCATATTAAATAAAAATTACTTGCAATCATTTACAGTTAAAATATTTTTAAAAGGAATTACACTCCATAATAAAATAAACTTTAATTATTCTTATTTTTGTTATGAAATTATTCAAAACAATATGTAATTGTTGGAATATAAATCTAATAACTAAAAATTTTTACACATTTACTGCTTAAAAATCTTTTTATTGTCTTTAGGTTTAAATTTCTAATATCTTAGTAGTAACGTTTTCTTAACTTTCGTCATAAATGTTGATTCAGCTATAATTAAAGTTCTATATCAACTTTTTTACCACTCATTGAACAGCAACTAATTTTTGCATTATCAATAGAGAATATTTCAAATTTACCATCTCCTACAGAGTACATTTTACTTAGGCTTGGCATTATTTCAAGTGCTTTAGCTTGTGTTTCTTTTGATGTAACAAATACTGCTTCACCTAAAATACGTAAGGTATTAAATTTTTGGTCGATACAGCAAATTTCAACCTTTGGATTAAAAATAAGTTGCTTAAACATATTTTTTTGGTTAGATGTACAAAATGTCAGTTTTCCATCGTACTCCATAACGAATCCAAGAGGACGTACATGTGCTTGATTACTTTCATCAGTTGTTGCTAAATAATAAACTCCTGCTTTGTTTAAAAAATCTAATGCTTTCATAATTATTACACCCCTTTTAAATAGTTGTATTAAGGATTATCCTTTGATATAATTTTAATATAAAATAAGAAAAAAACAAGTATGCAGTTTTTTCTGATAAAGTATAAAAAAGATACTATTGGAATTGAGGAGTGAATTAAAATGAGTTTAGATAATAAAAATAATATAACTGAAAATGATGAAGAATTAACTTGTCCAATACGTTATGCATTAGATATTGTTGGTGGAAAATGGAAATTACCTATTATATGTATGTTAGCAGTTGATAATCCAATTAGGTATAGTAGTATAAAAAGAAAACTAGATGGAATTACAAATACTATGCTAGCTCAATCATTAAAAGATTTAGAGTCTGATGGTATTGTTCATCGCAAACAATACAATGAAATTCCTCCAAAAGTTGAATATACATTAACGGATAAGGGTAAAAGTATCGTACCTATTTTGCGACAATTTGCTAATTGGGGTGCTATCAATATGCAGGAAAAAAACACATGTGGACTTAACTGTAGGGAATGCAGAAAAATAACTTAAATTGATATTTGTTGAATAACTTATACTATAGTTTGTTTATTAGATTATTTAATGGAATGTAAAAAGCCACTCTTTTAAAGGGTGGCTTATGAGAACTTATTTAACTACTTTACCATTCTTAAATTTCATGTTAGGAAAACTTGCACCTAAAATTTCATTCTCATTTATAGCATTTTCTATTCTTCTAATATCTTCATCACTTAGTTTAATATTTTTGGCTTTTAAGGAATCCCTTAGCGTCACTCTTCTTGATGCCCCAACTAAAGTTATGATATCATCTCCTTTTGATAATACCCATGCAAGAGCTATTTGTGGAATAGTAGCTTTTTTTTCATTTGCTATTTCTCTTAGATTTTCTACGAGTCCAAGGTTTTTGTCTATATTTTCATCAAAAAACAAAGGTATCATAGAGTTATATCTTTGACCATTAGCTTTTGACCAAACTCCACTTAAAAGTCCATGAGCAAGAGCACCAAAAGCAACAACCCCTATCTCTAATTCTCTAGCAGTTGGTAATATATTTTTTTCTATTTCTCTATTGAAAAGAGAATATTCAGCTTCTATAAGGCTTATCGGATGAACTTTATTAGCTCTTCTTAAAGTTTCAGCATCAACTTGAGTGATACCTATATACTTTATATACCCTTCTTTTACTAGGTCAGAAATAGCTCCAATAGTTTCCTCTACAGGTATAGCTAAATCTATTCTAGCTGGTTGATAAAGGTCTATGTAATCTAAATTTAATCTCTTAAGAGTTTGAGCTACATGACTTTTTATGTTAAAAGGATTAACATCAAGACCATACATTTGACCATTAGGTGCAACAAGAGCTCCAGTTTTTACAGATACAAAAGCATCATCTCTTTTTCTGCCTTTAAGAGCTTCACCTATTATCATTTCACTTTGCCCTGCACCATAAAAGTCAGCTGTATTTAACATATTTATACCACTATCTAAAGCTTCATGAATTGTAGCTATATTTTCAGATTTATTATCAAGCTTTATCATTCCTCCACAACCTAGTCCAAGTTTATAAAGTTCCAAATTATTATTTTTATATTTCATTTTATAACCTCCCAATATTAAATTTAATGTACTTTTAAAGTAATACAAGATTAATCAAAACATAGGATAATATAAAATACTTTTTCCTCTTCATCAACTTTTATGTAAATAATATCTTAGTCTTTATAGATTTTAGATTTATAATATAAAACCAAAATCTTTAATTTATCTATCCTAGAATGACTTAAATATTTTTTAGTACATTTGTACTATATTTGACATTGTAGTACTAATGTACTAAAATGTCAAATAAAAGTTATTATAAATTTTTATTGGAGGATTCAATATGGCAAAACAAACAAAAGTGGATATTTTAATTAAAGCTCGTGATTTATTTAATGAATATGGCTATAATAATGTATCTATGAGAAATGTTGCTGATGCTTTAGGAATGAGTGTTGGGAACTTAACATATTATTTTAAAAAAAAGGAAGATTTAATTGAGGAAGTAGTTGCATACAAACATAAAAATTATAAGAAAATAGATATCCCTGAGTCATTACAGGATTTAAATGAGCTATTTTTAAATTCATTGAGTATTCAAAATGAAAATGCATATTATTTTAAGCACTATGACCAACTATCTCAAATAAGCCCTAAAATATATAAATTTCAACTTGACTTCATAAAAGAACTTAAAGAATTCTTGAAAGAAAGTTTTCTTAATTTACAAAATTCTAATTTAATTCAAGAATGTACAATTCCTAATCAGATAGAAAATATTATTGAATGTATTTTAACAATACTTATATATAAACCAGTTGGCACTAAAGAACTTGATGAACATGATAGTATAAAAAACACTCTAAACTGTTTATGGAGCATTATTTTTATGTTTCTTACTGATAAAGGAAAAAGTATATATTTAAACTCTATCTCAAATCAATTTCAATAATAATTGATAAACATAAGTTATATAATATCATTAAAAATTGAAATACAAAAGCTTCTCAAATTCATACAAGCTATTAAAAGTTAATATATAAAAACAGGATGAGTATATAAGTCACCCTGTTTTATATATTAAACTCTAAATTTAATAAGCTCAAGTGTGTCATTTAATGTCGACATACTATCTATTTGAATCATTAACCACTTACTTCCATTAAAAAATTTTATCTCATTGTACAATTGTTTTATATAATCACAACAAGTATTAATAAATAAGTCAACTTCTACTCTATTACTTTCATTTACAATGACTAAAGCTTTGAAAGAACCTTCTTGAGGATATAAAGTACATAATGACTTTCCTCTTTTTTTGTATTTTACATTCCAACCTCTTTGCATTGAACATTTACTATACTCAAGTTTTGGTTCCACATTATATGTTGAACTTAATACACTATTTAACTTGTCCCATAATGGGCTATTAATAAATTCTTTAATTTGTTCAAGTGTTGGTTTATTATCTTGGAAAAATGTATCTTGCCAATCCATATTTACCACCCTTTCCCCTATTTAATAGGAACTGGAACAATCCAATGTTCCAGATATGCTACTTCAGATGTAGATGGATAATACATTTCAATTGCAAAATCAGTTGTTGTTAGATTATGTTTCTTCATCCATCTCTCCATAAACTTGTCAGCTTTAAAAACAGCTGAGTCAACTAACTCATCAAAATTTTCTGCTTCAAACCCACATACTAAATACTCTCTAGCAGGTAACTCAAAAGAACTATATCCTTCTACTGATGTACCTGGCTCTACCTCTACTCCTGCCATATAAATACAATTTCCTTCTTTTGCATTACCCATATAAAGAGCACCAAAATCATTTCCACCTGGAATTTGATTTGGTATATTATGTTTTTGGCTACCAAATTTCATCCATAATTCCTTTGCTATTGCAATACCTGTTGTTTCGCCACCCATTAGTTGGCAAATAGGTATTTCTCCTTCAAGACCAACAAAAGTTCTTGGTTTACTTAATTTTTTACGATTTACTTCAATTACTATACCATCTGTAATCAATGGTACACCTTCATCCACCATGACATAATTTAAAATTAACTCTGGCTTAACAAATTGATTGAGTTTTACTGGATTTTCTCTATATTTTTCTGGAGTTAATCCATATGCTTTTTTAAAGGAACGTGTAAATGTTTCATGGCTATCAAATCCAAAATTTAAAGCTACATCAAGTATACGATTCTTATGTTCTGCTAAGTATTCAGAAGCTTTTGCAAGACGACGAAGTTTTATATACTCCATTACAGTCTTATTTACTAATCTTTTAAATAGTCTTTGATAGTAAAATGGTGATAAATTTGCTTTATTTGCTAATTCATTGATTGATATTTCTTCTGATAAGTTTGCTTCTATTAAATCTAATGTAATTTGAATAGATTCCCATGCATGCATATCATAACTCCTCCTGATATTTTTATTAATCCTATATTTTTATATTATCAAAACTTAAAAAAATAGTCTTGATAGACAGTGCCTTTTTTATTTTCTCATATGACAGTACTAAATCCTATCACTTTATTATAAACATAGAATATATAAAAATAAAATATAGCAAATCTTTAGATAAGATTTGCTATATTATATATTTTATTAAGCTATTTTTAAATACTTCATTGATTTCCTTATGAAAGAACTCTTTCATATCATCTAATTGCTCTTTAGTATATACATATTTTCCATATCCAAATTGACCATATTTAAACTTTCTATTATCATTTTCCATTGGCAATAATGTGTCTGGATAAATTTCTAATATTCTATTCTTTGCTTTAGTTGTATATCTATGTGATATAACTTCAAATATAATTTTTCTATCAAAATCTTTTGGAAGAGCTTCTTTTATGCTTCTAATCAGACTTCTATATTCCTCTTTCCAACCTTCATATAAAAATACAGGAGCTATTATAAATCCAATCTGATATCCAGCTTTTGCAAGTTTTACGGCTGATTCTATTCTTTTATTTGCAGAAGCCGTATAATGTTCATGCCCATCTATAATTCTAGGTGTATTTATACTAAATCTTATCTCTGTATGATTATTATGCTCAGCATCCAACAAGCTATCTATATCACTGTATTTAGTAACAAATCTAAATCTTCCCTTTTCTTCTTTTCCAAAAAACTCTATTGTCTTTTTCAGTGAATTAGTATATGGTTCTACTGGAACAGGGTCTGATGTAGCTGCTCCTTCAAATATAGTTACCTGTGGTTTTCTATCTTCAATATATTTCTTTGTTTGTTCAAGTATTTCATCTAGATTTACAAACACTCTTATAAATGGCTTATCACCTAACTGTGTATTTAGATAACAATATTCACATCTTCCCATACATCCACTGACAAGTGGCAATTGATAGTTAGCAGAAGGTTTACATGTTTGAAACTTTAGACTTTTTCTAATCCCAACTACCATAGTTTGTTTTCCACTCCTATATTGTTCATATAGATTTTCACCTGGAATATGTTCCTTAATCCTATTTGATGATATATTAATTATTTCTACATCTTTTTTATCCTTAAATTTATCGTATATGTTTTTCCCAATATTTGTATCTAGGGTGCCTTTTTCAAATATTATTCTTTTAGGATTAAACATTTATTTCACCTCTACTTAAAGTTTTTAAAATGAAGATTTTTATAAAATATTACTTAGTTAATCTTCCCTTTTTTAAGTTCCTTTATTTATCAGAAAGTAAAATAAACATTTGAGATAAATTTATTTTTTTGCATTAACTAATTATAAGTTTATTTACTTATAACAACCAACACAACCAATTTTTATCTAAAATTTAATCTATAAAGATTTATAGTATATTTCTCTTATTTGTTCCTTATTAAAAGTCTTTGGATGTCTCTTAATATTTGCAGCAGATATTTTCATACAATTATCAGTTAACCAATCAATATCTGATTTTACAATACCTAGGTCACTTAGTTTTATATCTAAATCTATCTTTTTAAGGAAATTTTTGATTGCATCTGAACAGTCTTCTGCACAAGTTCCGCCCAATATTTTTGATATATTTTCAAACCTTTCAATATCACTATCCCATGAACTTTCTATAATAGTTGGAGTTAAAGCTGCAAGTCCTTTTCCATGCATTACATCTCTAAGACCACTTACAGGGTGCTCCATGCCATGTTGAAGAGTTGTTCCAGCTGTACCAATTGTCATCCCACCAATAGTACTTGCAAGTGTTATTCTCTCCCAAGCTTCTAAATCATCAGAATTATTGTATACATTTACTAAGCTTTCTGATATAAGTTCAATCCCATAGATAGCTTGTACATCTGCAAGAGGATTTCTTCCATTCGAAAGATATGCTTCTATGTTGTGAGCAAGTGCATCAAATCCAACTGATGCAATTATATGTTTTGGCATTGTTACCATAAGCTCTGGGTCAATTATTGAGGCTTTTGCATACATGCTATTCTTTTTTATAGATTTTTTATCTTTAGTATCTGAATTTGTAAGCACTGCAAAACAATTCCCTTCACTACCTGTGCCTGATGTTGTTGGGACTAAAACTATAGGTAGGGCCTCTTCACCTTGTTTAATTCCAAATATGTAATCATTCAAATCTCCTGGATTTTTATAAGAAAAAGCTATACTTTTAGCTGCATCCATTATACTTCCACCACCAAGGCCTAAAACACAATCACAACCAGTTTCTTTTATAGCTTCTACTCCTGCATATATAGTAGTTATAAGAGGATTTTGCTCTACTCTATCAAAAACTTCATATTCTACTTTAGCACCTTTTAGCAAATCTATTGTCTTATCAAGTAACCCTGTTTTCTTTGTACTGTTTTTCCCAGTTACAATTAATACTTTTTTACCATATTTGGATACTTCTATACCTACATCATTAATTCTCCCTCTTCCAAATAAAATATTTACTGGCAAATTATAATTAAAATTCATGCTAAAACCTCCTATTTTTCTACTTTAGTAATAACTTTATTTTTTAATAAAAGTGTAATTATGTATTGAAACATAATTTATAAAATAATCTTTTACTTAATTATATGTATTATCTTCTTTCATATCAAGTTAACTCTATTTAATCAAATATATTTCTTGTTGAAGTACAGTTAACTGTTTAAAACTTAACTAAAAATTATAAAAACAAAAAAGAGTTACCTAAAGATAATTTCAATCATCTTAAGATAACTCTTCTCATTGTTCTATTTTACACATTTTTAAAACTTTATTTTTCTATATTTTAAGTCTATAGTTCTATTAACATATTCATAAGTTTATTACTTCTTTGTACAAATGAATCTAATTCTCCTGGATTTAATTCTTTATTAGAAAGTAAAGCTAAATCAGCTATTTGATTACATATAAGTGCTACTTTATCTTTCTTTTCTTCATCATCTTTAAGAGAAACTAATTTTTTGATAATCAGGCTGTTTTCATTTATTACAAGAGTCTTTTCTTCCTCAAAACTCATTCCTAAATCCATTCCAGCAAATCTTGACTGCATTTCTGCCATTCTAATAGATTGTTCAGATACTAAAATCATAGCTGGAGTTTCTTCGTTTTTTAATCCTTCTACAGAATAATTTTTTACTCTTTCTCCAACAGCTTCTTTAAATAATCCTTCTATCTTGGCTATCTCTTCTTTATTTTCTTCACTATCTTTATTTTCATTTTTGTCTTTTAATACATCAGAAAGGTCTGCATCTATCCTGTTAAATTTAACACCATTTTCTTTGTATTCCATAAATGAAATAAAATGAGTGTCTATTGATGAATTTAATACCACAGCATTTAGGTCATATTCCTTAAATAGTTTAATATATTGTGATTGTTGCTCTTTATCACTTACATAGAATACTTTATTTTCATGTTTTTCTTTACATTTTTCTAAGTAATCTTGAAGTGTTATATACTCGTCATCAATAGTTTTAAATAATATACATTCTTTCACCTTTTCATAGAAGCTCTCATCTTTTAAACAACCATATTTAATAAATATTTGTATATCATCCCAGAACTTGTTATATTCTTCCCTTTGATTTTTACAAAGAGATTTTAACTTATCTGCTACTTTTTTAATTATATGTTTAGAAATTTTACTTACATCTCTATCATTTTGTAAAAAGCTTCTTGATACATTTAGTGGTAAATCTGGGCAGTCTATTACACCTTTTAATAAAAGTAAAAACTCTGGTATAACTTCTTTTATGTTGTCAGCTACAAAGACCTGATTGTTATATAATTTTACTTTTCCTTCTGTCAATTCAAATTCATTTTTTAATTTAGGGAAATAAAGTATACCCTTTAAATTGAAAGGATAATCAACATTTAGATGTATCCAAAATAAAGGTTCATCAAATACATTGAATACTTTTCTATAAAACTCTTTATACTCATCATCAGTACAATCCTTTGGAGATTTAAGCCATAAAGGATTAGTATCATTCAAGGGTTCAATTACCTTTGAATCTATAACTTCTTCTTCTTTTCCATCTTCTTTTTGCTTTTTAGCTTTTTCTTCAGCTTCCTTAGCTTCTCTTTCTAATCTTTCAACATCTTCTAAATATATCTCTACTGGTAGGAAAGAACAGTATTTGTTTATTACTCCTCTTACAGTAAATTCATCTAAAAATTCCTTACTATCATCATCAATAAATAGTGTTATAGTAGTTCCTCTGTCATGTCTACTATCTGATTCAGATATTTCATATTCTGTACCACCTTCAGATATCCATCTTACAGGAGTTGCTCCTTCCACATATGAAAGTGTATCTATTTGTACTTTTTTAGACACCATAAATGCAGAATAAAACCCTAACCCAAAATGACCTATTATGTCATTTGACTCTTCCATTTTATCCTTATATTTATTAAAGAAATCTTCTGCACCTGAAAAGGCAACTTGGTTTATGTATTTTTTTATTTCTTCCTCAGTCATACCTATTCCATTATCAATAAATTTAAGTGTACCCTCACCCTTGTTTACAGATACAGTAATTTTATACTCTGATGGATTATTTTCTGATATTTCTCCTAATGATACAAGTCTTTTGTATTTACTTACTGCATCACATGCATTACTGATAAGCTCTCTTATAAATATGTCCTTATCAGAATATAACCATTTTTTAATTATAGGAAAAATATTTTCTGTATGAATTGAAATACTTCCTTTTTCAAACTCCATTTTTATCCCTCCTCATTTTATAATTATTATTTTAAATTTTTTAAAATAGTATGTCAATATATTATAAATAAATTATTTTAAAATGAAATAGTTTATTTTTCTTATTTATTTTTTATTCTTCTTTTAAAATTTCCTTTACCTTTGAGTTATTATACATACTATTAGGAACCTTATTAACTAGTTTTTTTAATGTCAATTTAGAATTTTTTAAATCACCTTTATTATAATACATCATACCTAAATTATAATATGATTCATCAAAATAGGCATCTTCTTCTGAGTAATTTTCTACATACATTTTATAATATTCTTCAGCAGTATTATAGTCTTTTAATTTTTCACTAAGAGTAGCTACTTGATAAGTTGCTTCTGATGTGTTCCCTTTATTTCCACCAGTATCTACTACCTTTTTATATAACTGTATAGAAGACTTTGTTTTCTTTTCCTTCTTTAAATTATTCGCTTTAGACATCAATTCATCTTCTGTAAATAAATCAGTATTTTTATCATTTTCATTATCTACAGTACTTTTTTCAGAGTTTACATCTTCTTTATCATCACTTCTATCATTATTATTTGAATTAGAAGTGTTATCCTTATTTTCTTTATCATTTAAGCTAGAATTTAGTTTTTCTTCATTTTTAACACTAGTATTTTCAGACATCTGCTTTTTTAAATTATTCATCTTATAAGAACTATATATATTTTGTCCTATTAATAATATACCTAATATTATTGCTAAATGTAGATATTTATTTTTTTTAATACTTTTTTTCTTATTAGAAGTTAAATTTTTCTGTTTTTCAGTTCTATTATCTTTCTTAACTACATCTTTAGTTTCATCAAATTTAGAGTGTTTAATATTTCTATGTAAAAATTCACTCTCATCAATATCTACATCTGCATTACTTTTGATTTGTTTATTATATGTATCTAATATATTATTCTCTTGGTTTAATAAATGATTTTCTTTATCAATCCTTTTTAACACTTCTAAACATTCATCAAATTTTATGTACTCTTCTTCTTTATCATAAATCAAAGCAAGCAACTCATAAGGCTCTATTAAATCGCTGTATTGTTCAGTTATAAATTTAAAACCTTGTATAGCTTCTTTGTACATTCCTTTGTTTATGAATCTTATAAGCTGATTATATTTTTCAAAGAAAATTAAAAACTCCTCAGATGTAAGCATATTTATATACTTTTCACACAGAGCAGTTTTTTCACAAATGGAACTCTTATAGAAACTTTCTACAGCCTCATCAAAATTACATTTTAGTAGGTTTATAAGACCTATAAGATTTAAAATATCTACATCATTTGGGCTTAAATCTCTTGCTTCTTTTAAAAATTTTAATCCACTTGATATACAATTATTATTTATATTATCAATAGATTCATTATATAGAGCACATGAGTCTTTTTTATTGAGTTTTAATATATCTTTCTTTACATCATTTAAGTTTAAAATAAATACCACCTCATGCCATAAGTATTAATTGATTTTGTTTCTAAACAAGAGATTTTACCATGTCCTCTTCACTTACTATACTTGTTACTTTTACACCAAAGTTTAAGTCTACCACTACCACTTTTCCATAAGCCAGTACTTTATTGTCTATTAGTATTTCTACATCTTGGTCTGCTAAAGTATCAAGTTCAATAAGAGAACCTTTATTTAAATTTAAAATATCTCTCAAACTCATCTTAGTTCTTCCTATAACTACAGATAACTCTAACTTAAGGTCAAGTATTCTCTCTATATTATTTCTATTAGTTTCAGAAATTTCTAAAGCTAATTCATCATCTCCACCAATTTCTTTTTCACTTTTATCATTCAATAACATTTTTGCTTCTTCATCTGAAATAAGATTGCTATTATCCATAATTACACCTCTTTTTTGACAGCATCATTTATTTTCACACCCTTTTTACTTGATATAAATCCTGGTGTTGCTGTGTATGATTTTGAATTTTCTACATATACATCTATATAATCATTTATCTTTTTATTTGTTACTATTACATCTCCAACTTCTAGTTTAAGTAAATCCTCAACATTAATTGATACTTTACCTATCTCTGCAATAACTGATAATTCTATATTAGATACACTATCATAGATTTTCTTAGTGAATTCTTCTGAATTATCTCCTGCATCCATATCTAAAAATTCTACTACAGAAATATTTTCCAACATGGCCTCTAAACCATTGTATGGGAAACAAAGTGAAACCGTACCAATATACTCATTATCATTTAGCACTTTTAAATCTACAACACATACAGGTGCAGTTGGTGAACACAATTGTGGTAAATTAATATGTGTGTGTGTATCTAATACTTGTATGTTTTCAAAGCCTTCAAATAAATGCATATTTCTTACTAAATCCTCCATAAGATGTAAAAGTAATTTCTTATCAAGTTCTGTAAGTTCTCTTTTAGTATCTATTATAACTCCATTTCCTCCAGATGTTATATCAATCCACATATCAGCTACACTTCTATCTATTCTAAAAGAAAAGTTTTTCATAATAGGTTCCATCGAATTTTGTACTACTAAACATGAAGATGTTACCCTATCTAAAAAGGTTTGATAATTTACTTGGTCTATATTCTCAACCACCATACTAGAATTACACTTAAGTTCATAAACTATATAGTTTTTATATTTTTTACAGAATTCAGCTAATAAAAAATTTAAACAAGTTAAATTTTCTCTTGAATAACTCTGAGGTTTGCCGAAATCATAATCTTTCATATCATACATGAA
This sequence comes from Clostridioides sp. ZZV14-6150, assembly GCF_020657875.1. Classification (NCBI taxonomy): domain Bacteria; kingdom Bacillati; phylum Bacillota; class Clostridia; order Peptostreptococcales; family Peptostreptococcaceae; genus Clostridioides; species Clostridioides sp. ZZV14-6150. The sequence goes on from NZ_JAGWDA010000005.1 coordinate 54,367, forward strand.
TATTCCTCACCTTACATAATTATTTAGCTCTTAAATTATTAGCTATTTGCCACATTTCATCTGCTGTCTTTATGCCTTTTGAATTCATTTGAAATGCCCTTTGAGTAGCTATCAAGTCAACAAATTCGTCTTGTAAAGAAACATTTGACCTTTCTCTGTAGCCCTGAACTATATCCACTTTTCCAACTTGTTTGACTTGTCCTGCATCAGTTGCAACAAATAGGCTATCTCCTTCAGATATAAAATTTTGAGTTCCTATAGGTTCATATAAGTTTATCTTTCCTATTTTCTTATTATCTACAGATAAATCTCCATTTCTTGAAACTGTTAAGTTTGTATTATTTATATTTGTATTATTGTAGTTATAACCTGCATCAAATTGAACGTCTAATATATTTCCATTATCATCTACAATCTTACCTAAAGCATCTACATTAAATCCACCATTTCTTGTATATGCATATGTACCATCATTTCTTATTACTCTAAAAAACCCTTCTCCATCTATTGCCAAGTCGCTTTTACTATTTGTTGGAGCTAATGCTCCTTGTTCATAATTTCTCATAGGAGCTGAGACTTTAGAACCAGTTCCAGTTGATATATCTTTACCATTTGTGGGATATGATGGTCTATTTAATACTTCATCTACTAAATCAGAATATTCTATATTTAGCTTTTTATATCCTGTGGAATCATTATTTGCTATGTTATTAGATATTATATCTAGTTTACTTTGATTTGCTGATAAAGCTGTTTTACTAGTATAAAACATTGTGTACATAAAAATTCACCTCCTATTATTTATCTTACTGAACCAATCTCGCTTGCTATTTTTGCTAATTTAGAATCCATAGCTTGAATTATCTTTTGATTTGCTTCATATTCTCTTGAAATTGTCATCATATTGTTGATTTCAGATACCATATCCACATTAGATGACTCTATAGCATTTTGTATTGTATATGCATTATTTGCTTTTATAGCTCCTTCTCCAGAATATAGGTTATCGCCTTCTTTTTTTAGCTTATTATAGTCATTAAAATCTACCATATTAAATTTGTACATAGCATTTCCGTCCAGTAATATTGTATTATCCTTTGCTACTTCAAATTTTTTATTTCCTACATTTATATGACCCACAGCACCAGTAACAGTATTTGTTCCAAGAACATAGTATCCTTCACTAGTTATAAGGTCTCCTTGATTATCTGTCCTAAAATTCCCATTTCTAGTATAAAACTGATTCCCAGCTGCATCACTAACCAAAAAGAACCCCTTACCTTGAATAGCTACATCCATTTTATTATCAGTCTGTTTTATAGGACCTTGGTTAAAATCTGTAATAGTTTCATCCATAGAAACACCTGGACTTATTTTTCCTATCTCTTGCTTTTGTTTAGTTCCATTTGCATAGTTATTGTAACCTTCTAATTTCAATTCATCAAAACTTTTGGTTAAAAGCTGTTTACTTTTATATCCATTAGTATCCATGTTGGCTAGGTTATTGACAACAACATTTTGCTTTTGTTGATTTGTTATCATAGCAGAAACTGCTGTATATAATCCTCTTATCACATTATGACCTCCTTTTTTGTAAATTGTTCAACAAGACTATTTATTCTAAAACTTTCATCTCACTTGCATATTTCATACCTAGTGTTCTGGCCTTTTTTTCTATCTCTGCTTTACTCATATCATTATTACTAAAAAGCATTATACATAAAGTTGATATTAATATACCAATCCCTATTCCTAAAAGTACTTTTTTATCAAATAATAACATTCTTATATTTTGTAACAACTCCTTATTAATGACAGTTCACCCTTTCCAATATCTAGCATCTTGCATATTTCCACATCATCATAACCAGAATTTATAAGATGTTTCACTTTAAGAGATAGCTCATTTTCTTGTTTTATTTCCTGTTTTGATTCTATAAATATATCTTCTTTTTTTTCTTCATTGGTTTTCATTAAGCTATAATTTTCATAAATTTTTATATGATTATTACTTCTTATTTCAGCAAGTACTTTATCTAAAAAGAATCTTCTTTTTTCTGCAACTATCAATCTATCATTTGCCTCATATTCCTGTTCAAATATTTTGTCAAAATATCTGTTATCTTTATTTTTTGATTCCTTATGTAAATTTGCAATTATAGTTACTATTATCAAAATAGACACTACTATTAATATAATTTGTATCCTCACATCAATCACCATCTATATAGAATATTTAAGTTCTTTTATTTTGTTTCTTAGGTTTCTTATTGATTTTCTGTGGAGTTGTGAAACTCTTGATTCTGAAACACCCAGCACTTTCCCTATTTCCTTTAGATTTAAATCTTCATAATAGTACAGTGAAAGTATCAATTTTTCCTTTTCCCTTAAATTACAAATTGCTTGAGATAAAATTTCTAGTTTTTCTTCTTCCTCTATTACATTTGCTGGAATATCTTCCTCTCTGTCACTTATTGTATCTTGTACAGTTTCATTTGTATCTTCAAAGATTACATGGTTTAATGACACAATATTTAGCATATCTATATTATTTTCAATATCATAAAGTTCCTTTTCTGAAATATTTAATTCATTTGCAATTTCATATGAAGTTGGCTCTCTTAATAACTCAGCCTGTAATTTTTCTACTACTCTATTATATTTATTTACTTTAGTTAAATTGTGCTTAGAGATTGGACTTTGATTTCTAATTTCATCTAATATAGCTGATTTTATTTTTATATAAGAGTAACTAGAAAATTTTGCTCCTTTTTCAACATCAAATTTATTTATTGCATCAATCAATCCAATAACTCCACTATTTACTAAATCTTGATATTCAAAGCCTTTCCCAGGTATAAAAAATTTTCTTGCTATACTCTTTACAAGAGGCATATTCTCTTTTATTAATTCTTCTCTATTCATTAACTACGCCTCCTTAGCTTTTAAATATACTAAACATTTTTCTTAGTAGACCCTTACTCTCATCAATATCTTCTCTTGACTGACTTACCATTCTCTTTGCTATAGATATAATACACTTTGAAGCGCTACTTGTAGGATATTCCAGAATAAATGGTATCTGCTTTTTTACAGATATTCCTACTTTTTTATCATCTATTATATATCCATATAGCTCTAAATTAAGATTTAAAAATTTGTCTACAACCATCTTTATTCTGTTGTATGTAGATTTTGCCTCTTCTAAATTTATTACCCTGTTGATTATTATGTTTGCACTTCTCTTTATACCGAAATTACTTATAGCCTTTAGTAAGCTATATGCATCAGTCAATGATGTTGGCTCTGGAGTTGTTATTAAGAAAAATTCAGTACTACAATATATAAATGACAATAGACTTTTACTCATACCAGCTCCTGTATCAATTATTATAAAATCGACATCATGAATCTGTTCTATGCTATGTATAAACTTATTTCTTTGAGCTTCTGTAAAATCTTCTATATGATTAAGTGCAGAACCTCCAGAAATTATATTCACACCATATTTAGTTTGTGAAATTATATCTTCTATATTTTTTTCTCCATTAATTACATCAATTATCGTACCTTTTACATTTACACCCATTATTATATCTATATTTGACATTCCTATATCTGCATCTAATATAAGAACTTTTTTATTAAGCCTAGTCAAGCAGATAGACAAATTTGTAGCAAGATTACTCTTTCCAACACCACCTTTCCCAGAAGCTATTGTAATTATCTTAGGTGCATTCCCATTATCTACTATAAATTCATCAAGTCCTTTTTTTTCTATTGCCATTTTTCTCAAGATTTGAGCTTGGTCAATCATATACTTTCAACTCCTAATAGTAATCTTATAATCTTATCTTCATTAGGTTTTATAATATCATCAGGAACATTTTGCCCTATTGTAATATATGATATTGGTTTTTGTGCATAATTCACTATGTTAAAGATGGAACCATATGTGATTGTTTCATCTAGCTTTGTAATTATTAAGCTTTTAAAGTTCACGTTTCTATATGAATCTATAATTGCTTTTGTATCATTTTCTCTTGTTGTGCAATTCAAAACTAAGTGTATATTATCAGTTTCAGCTTTATCTATGAGATTTTTGATTTCTAGTATTTGCATAGAATTTTTATATCCTCTACCTGTGGTATCTATTAATACAACATCACAATCTTTCATCTCATCAAGTGCCAACTCCATCTCATCAGGGCTTATTACTCCTTTAAAAGGAATATTCATTATGTCAGTATATATCTTTAACTGCTCTACAGCACCAATTCTATAGGTATCTATAGTTATTACACCTACTTTTTTATTTTCCTCAAATACTAATTTTGCAGCTAACTTTGCTATTGTAGTTGTCTTACCTACTCCTGGTGGTCCAACTAGAGCGATTTTCCCATTTATCGTTGGATTTTCTATTTTAATCTTTTTCTTTAGACTTTCCACTAAATTTTTACTTGTATCAATTCCATTGAACTTCATTTCTTGTAAGTCAGTTCTTATGGACTCTACAATTTCTTCATTTAACTCTAGATTTAGTAGGTTCTTACATATTTTATCTATATCATTGTCATTCTTATTATCAAACCCCATATTACTTATAATTGACTTTAATTGTTCTACCTCTCGTTTCAAGTCATTTTGTTCTACATTATCTCTCTTTTCCCATCCGACAGTTAATTCGATATCTCTCTTTGAAAAAATACCTCGTATTCCAGACTTTCTTACTTCTTTTTTATCTATTAATGTAATATTGTCACCCAATTCCATTTTGGCTAGATTCATAGCATCCTGAATTGTATCAGCTGTATACTTTTTCGTCATCATATATGCTCACCACACCTTCTGCTTTGATTTTAACATCATTAGGTATTTCATTTAATGATAGTACCGTCAAATTAGGATATACAATCTCAACTAGTTTTCTAAATGGTGCTCTTATCTTTGGTGATACTACTATTACTGGTATATTATGATTGAAATATACATTACCTATTACATCTTGTATACTTTCAAATATTTTGTTTGTATTTTCTGGGTCAACGGCTGGATAAGTTCCATTTACAGACCTTTGTAAATTATTGGATACTAATTCCTCAGTTTCTGGAGATAATGTAGCCACTACAATTGACTTATCTTCATCCACCAAATTCGTACAAATACTTCTAGCTAAAGCTATTCTCACATATTCAGTAAGAAGCTCTATGTCTTTTGTATTTCGAGACTGGTCTGCAAGTGTTTCAAGTATTGTAACCCTATCCTTTATATTTACTTTTTCTCTCAACAGATTTTTAAGTACTTTTTGAACCTCACCAAGTGTCATTAAATCTGGTATCAATTCATCAACTACAGCACTATAATTTTCTCTTGCTGCATCTATAATAGTCTTAACTTCTTGTCTTCCCAGCAATTCATGTGCATTGGATTTTATTATATCTAGTAAATGGGTTATAAGTATTGTGGATGAATCTACAACTGTATAACCTTTTAACTCTGCATCTTCTACCTTATCACTTTCTATCCAAAGTGCCTCTATTCCAAAAGTAGGCTCAATTGTCTTTATTCCAAATATATTAAAACCTTGATTCATAGGGTCCATACATAAAACCATATTAGGCATTATCTCATATCCACCAACTACATTACCTTTTATCTTTATATTGTATTGGTTCGGATTTAATTGTAAATTATCTCTTATTCTTATAGGTTGTACAACGATACCCATGTCTATGGCACATTGTCTTCTTATTGATGCTATTCTCTGAAGTAAATCTCCTCCTGCTGATTCATCAGCTAGAGATATTAATCCATATCCAATTTCTACTTCTATAGCTTCTACATTTATTAAGTTTGTTACATCTTCTACTTCGTTTTTGTCTGGATTTACCATATCAGGTTTTTCAAAATCTAAATCTTCTAAGGTATCCTTCTTTTCTCTTCCTAAGAAGTAACCTGCTGCTATTGCACCTATTCCCAGTGAAAAAAACGCTGGTTTAGGTAATCCAGGCATCATACCAAGTACAATTAAAACACATCCAGTCATCATTATTGCTTTTGGTATTGCTGTTAATTGCTTACCTACTAAGTCACCAAAGTTTTCATCAGTCGAAGCTCTTGTTACGATTATACCAGCTGATGTAGATATTAGTAGAGCTGGTATCTGGCTTACAAGTCCATCACCTATAGTAAGTCTTACATAAGTCTGAGCTGCACCCATAAGAGTCATGTTTAGCATTACAGCTCCTATTACAATTCCTCCTATTATGTTTATTGCTGTTACTATAAGACCTGCTATAGCATCTCCTTTTACAAACTTATTTGCGCCATCCATAGATCCATAAAAATCAGCTTCTTGTTGGAGTTCTTTTCTTCTTTTTCTAGCGGTTTTGTCATCTATAACTCCTGCATTTAAATCTGCATCTATACTCATCTGCTTCCCTGGCATGGCATCTAACGTAAATCTAGCTGTTACTTCAGATACTCTTCCAGAACCATTAGTTATAACGACAAATTGAACAATTAATATAATTAGGAATATAATTATACCTACTACGTAATTTCCACCTACAACAAAACTTCCAAATGCCTCTATAACTTCACCTGCATATCCTTGAGTTAAAATCAATCTAGTTGATGAAAGATTTAATCCCAATCTAAATAGTGTTGTAACAAGTAACACTGTTGGAAATATAGATAAATCAAGTACATTTGTTGTAAATAATGTCATTAATAAAATTAGCACAGATAAACTTATGTTAATTGCCAGTAAAATATCTAATATAAATGTAGGTAATGGCACTATCATCATAAGAACAATTCCTACGACACCAAAAGCCACTATTACGTCCATATGTTCCTTTAGATTAAACTTATTCATTACTTATCCTACCTTTTTGGGACTTTGTATCTATTTTTGATTTTATATACTGCTACTAATATCTCTGCAAAAGCTTGATACATGTCCTCTGGAATTTCTTGGTCTATTTCTACTTGCTTATATAACAACCTAGCGATAGGTTTATTTTCTATTATTGGGATATCATTTCCCTTTGCGATTTCCCTTATTTTAAAAGCTAAATAGTCTGCACCTTTTGCCACTACTACTGGAGCTTGGTCCTTTCCTTTTTCATATCTCACTGCTATAGATAAGTGAGTTGGATTGGTTACTATTACAGTAGCGCTTGGTACTGCTTGCATAGTCCTTTGAGATGAGATTTGTCTTTGTTTTTGTTTTATTTTAGCTTTTATTTCTGGGTCCCCTTCTGAGTTTTTATATTCATCTTTTATTTCTTGTTTTGTCATTCTAAGTTGCTTTTTATGACTATATCTTTGATAAAAATAGTCTGCAGCTGCTATAACTATCATAGCTATGCAAATTTTACTTAATATAGAATATACTAAGTCTTTAATTGTATACATTAAAGTTGGAAGATATATATTACCTAGCTTTAAGATATCTAAATAATTATCTTGAAAGAATTTATATCCTATGTATGCTAAGACAGATATAATCGCTACATCCTTTATTAAAGTTGATAAACTTCTCATGGAAAACATATTTTTGAATCCACTAACTGGATTTAATTTTGATAGATTTGGTTTCAAAGTTTCCCCAGTAAACAATATTCCCACTTGAAACAGGTTAGCTACTATACCTAAAACCAAGAATGGAATAGCTATTGGCAAAAATATCTTAAAAAAATCCATTAATCCCACTATAACTAAGTTTTCTAGATTTGAATAATTTATGTCCATATAAAAATTCACACTTAAAAAATGATTAAGTGAAGATTTAAGTGTATCCACTACATATGAAAATAATGTAGGGACTAATAAAGTGAATGCAAATAGAGTCATTGCAACGGGTAATTCTCTACTTTTTGCTATATTACCTTTTTTTCTTTGTTCTCCCTTTTTCTTTGGAGTGGCTTCTTCTGTTTTATCTGCTGAACCCATAAAAAACATGGGGGCTAGTGCAAAAGTTCCCTCATACATCTTTGGTATCTGACTCAATAAGTGACTTATTTGGTTGACAATTAAAGGTATTGATATGATAAATAGTGCTATACCAACCAATATTTTTAATGGCATACCAACTATCATTACGTTTAGTTGAGGTACACTTCTTGATATAAGACCTAATATAAAATCTGCCATAAGCAGACAAAGTACAATAGGTATTGCTATTTTGAATCCAGTTATAAAGCACTGCACAAATATGTTTATTATATAATCTATATTATTATCTACAAATGATTTTCCTATTGGAATTAACTCAAAACTATACCTTATACCTCGAATTAAAACATGATGCCCATCCATGCTAAAAAATATCATTATTGCTGTCCAGTTCATAAGATTATCAATTAAAGTTGTTTGAGCCATTGAGTTTGGGTCAAACATATTAATCATTGATAATCCCATCTGTTGGTCCATCATAGAACCTGCCATTCTGATACTATAAAAACATAGATTAGTTATATATCCGAGAATAATCCCTGTTATCGTCTCATTTATACCATATAACGTAAACATTACAATATTATCTATATTTGTTGCATATTCAATTTGCATAGTACTTGAAATCAATATTGATATAATGATTGCAAAAAGTGACTTAAATAAAGCAGGTGTACCAGCTGGAAATAGTATTCTCAATGTTCCGAAGAAGGCTACTATTCTAATAAATACAAAAATCATATGCACCCTACCTACTTAGTTATAAGAGATATCATATTGAATATCTCAGAAGTAAAATTAATAAGAGTATGTAACATCCAGCTTCCACCAATAGCTACTATTAAAAGAATTGCTATTAGTTTTGGTACAAAAGTCAATGTTTGCTCCTGGATTTGAGTTGTAGCTTGAAACACACTTATTAAAAGTCCAACTACAAGAGAAACAATTAGTACTGGAGCTGCAATCATAGCTCCTGTAAACATGCCATTTTTAAGAACACTCATTATCATAAATTCACTCATACTATTTTTCTCCTATCCAAATCCCAATATCAATGTTTTTACTATCAAGTTCCATCCATCTACCATTACAAATAATAACAACTTAAATGGTAATGATATCATGACTGGAGGCAACATAAACATTCCCATAGACATCAAAACACTTGCCACAACAAGGTCTATTATCAAAAATGGTATGTATATTAAAAAACCTATTTGAAAAGCAGTTTTTAACTCACTTATCGCAAAAGCTGGAACTACAACAGATAAGGGTATATTTTCACGAGTTAATTTTTTTTCTTTTAACCCTGCCTGTTCTACAAATAAATCTAAGTCAGTTTGTCTAGTTTGCTTTAATAAAAACTCTTTAATAGGCCCTTCTGCTTCCTTCATAGCTTTTTCCATAGTGATTTCTTCTTTAATATATGGTTGTAATGCCTTTTCGTTTATTTCATTTAATACTGGTCTCATTATAAATATTGTCAATACTATTGCAAGCCCTACCAAAACTTGACTTGGAATTGCCTGTTGTGCTCCTAATGCTGATTTCAAAAATGATAAACTTATGACTATTCTAACAAAGCTTGTCATCATGAACATTACAAATGGTAAAAACATTAATGCAGTTAGAAATAAAAACAATTGCATTGAACTTGTATATGGTACGTCAGCCAAAGGTAATTTTGATAATAGTTCCATTTACTTATCTTCCTTTTTTGTAAATTTTCCAATATATCTACTGAAATCATATTTTGCTTTGATTTTTTCCATTTTAAAATCTTGGATTTTAAAATTTCTTTCTTTAATGTCATCTTCTATTTTTGATATTTCTTCTTTGGTCAAATCTTTTATCTTATTCATACTAGCTGAAGAAGATGCAATAATACATCCTTCTTCACCTATTTTTAAAATTATTATGCTATTGTTTTTATTTATACTTACAATGTCTAGTATTTTTACATATTTGTCATTGTATTTTTTTAATAAAGTTCCCTGGCTAATTTTTAAAGATAAGACTATCAATATTAAAATTATTGGAATACATATTAATATCTTTAATAAATAAAGTATCATGTCTTACCATCCTTTTATTGTACTACTATATTTGTGAAATATATGTTTTGTATTACATTTCCACCTAAATTTGTATTTAAAGTATTTTTTATTTCATCTTTTATATTATTTAGGTTTTCAGCAGCAAAATCATCTGCTCTTTTTGCCATAAGGCAATTTATGATATTATCTCTAATTAAAGGTGTATTTTTTTCTATATCTTTATATGAAGCATCATAAGACACAGTTATTGACACCTTTAAATATCTTACACCTTCATCAGCTAGCTTCAATACCATTTCTTCTAAATCAAGATTTTCTGTTTTTATTTCATCTTTACCTTTTCCTGTTGGAATAAACAAACCTATAATCTTATCAATTTGTCCATTTCCACCTTTACCTAATATAAAAAACCCTGCTCCTGCTGAGAAAACAATCAGTATCAAAATAATTAGAATAATTTTTTTATTTTTGAACAAAACTCTTCCTCCTAGTCGATAGTTATAAGTATATTAACTCTTCTATTTTCAGCTCTTCCTTTTGCTGTATCATTTGAAACTAAAGGTTGATACTCTCCACATCCTGTTGCTGAAAATAGTTTAGGGTCCATGCCCTTTTCTTCTACAAAGTATCTTACAACACTTACTGCTCTACTAGAAGATAAATCCCAATTGGACTCATGTGTACTTGATTTTACAGGTACATTATCAGTATGACCTTCTATAACTATCTTATTTTTCATCATTTTTATCATGTCATATACTTTATTTAGAGTAGCTTTACTATCAACTTTTAACTCCGAAATCCCAGAGTCAAATAAGATTGAGTCATCTAACTCTAATAAAATCCCTCTACTATCATCCTTAACTGTTACACTCTTTTGTAAGTTAGAATTATTAACCTTATCTTTTAAATCTTGTTCTAAATCTGACTTATCATTTTTATCCACTAAAACACTATCTATTGGAGACTTCGCACTTGTACTTGAACCTGTGTTAAACATACTTACTCCAGAAAACTGACCTTTTAATGCATTTGATATATTTTTAAATTTTTCCATGTCTACAACTGATGTTGCATATAGCAATACGAAAAAAGTAAGAATTAGAGTTATTGTGTCTGCATAAGTGGCCAACCATGCATCTGGGTTTATCTCATCTTTTTTTTTATTTTTTTTACGCGCCATTACTAATTACTCTTTCTGTATTTTTATTAGATTTCAAGAACTCTAGTCTTTCACTTCTTGAAAGATATGTTGCTAATCGTTCTTCAACTACTATACTGCTTTCGCCAGATTGTATACTTATTATACCTTCCAGCATCATTTCTTTTATGTAAACTTCTTTTTCCGTTTTTTCATCTATGTTATATGCAATTGGATTTAAAGCAATATTTGCAAGTAGAGAACCATAAAATGTAGTAATTAATGCTTTTCCCATACCAGAAGCAATCAAATCTGGTGATGTAAGGTCAGATAACATTTGTATAAGACCTATTAGAGTCCCCAACATTCCAAATGCAGGTGCAAATGTTCCCCAAGTTTTAAATATCTTTGAATATCTGTTATTTGTATCTTCAACAGAATCTATCTCTAATTCTAATATAGACCTTATTTCATTGACTTCCAGACCATCAATACATAGCTCTAATCCTTTTTTCATAAATGGGTCTTGTATTTTCATTACATCACTTTCTATTGACAAAAGGCCTTCTCTTCTCGCTTTTTTGGAAAGTGCTTTAAACTGATTCAATAAGTCTAATCTTGATATACTCGTTGTTTTAAATGAGTATTGTAGTGCATTTTTTATAAGTTTCATGTCATCAATAGTAAATGTAATCATCAATGCTCCAAATGACCCAAATACTGTTATTAATATTGATGAAAAGTCAAAAAAACTTTTTAATCCTGTACTACTTCCTTTTACTGCTCCAAATAAAACTAATACTGTAGATAATATTAGTCCAATGAATGTCAGTGAATCTGTTTTTTTCATTACTTTTCGCTCCTAATATAACCTACATTTATTTTCCTTTTATACTTTATTACTTTATCTACTATCTCGTCTACAGACTCTTTTACAAGATTTTTTTCTCCTGTTGTAAGTAATATTCTACTTTCCGGCACTGAGTCAATTCTTACTATAAGGTCTGAGTTTAATATGTAGCTTCTTCCGTTTAAATCCGTTACTCTTATCATACTATGTACCTACTATCTCTTAAGACTTATTATTTCTTGAAGTATCTCATCTGATGTAGATATTATTTTACTGTTTGCTTGGAAAGACCTACTTGCTATTATCATTTCTGTAAATTCTTCTGCTATATCTACATTGGAAGCTTCTATTGCTCCTTGTATTATTGTTCCTGTAGCTCCTGCTACTTGTGGGTCTCCTGAGTTTGCTGATGGCTTGTATAGGTTTCCTCCTTCTGCGTCTAGTCCTGCTGGATTTTGGAATGCATATGTTTGTACTTTTTGAATCTTACCATCATTAATATTTAAACCAGATGCATCTCCTACTTTTTTACCATCAGGTATAGGATATACAAACTGTGTTCTTTGACCATCACTTAATAAAAATTCTACAGTACCATCCTTTGATATATTGTACTCTAGTACATTTTGGACTGTTCCATCTTTAGGACTTACGCTTTGAAGTGGTATTACAATAGGTTCTTTTCCTTCTGCAGTAGCATTTTTAGTAAATTCACCAGTAGTAGCATCATACGTACCCTTATAAACCTCGCCTTGTAACATATACCCATCACCATTTACAAGTCTTCCACCTTTGATATTTTGCAAAGGTCCAGCTGCTGCTTTAAATCCTGTATCTAAGTTAAAAGAACCATCTCTTGTATACATAACTGTACCTTGTCTCACTACTGGAAGATACCCATCGCCATCTATCATCAAATCTGATGGTCTATTAGTTGGCTGTACATTTCCTTGTGTCATATCTTTATTTATACTTGATATCTTACTACCTACACCTACTTGTCCTAAGTTTGTTCCCCCTAACGCAGCTGTTGGAGCACTTGCATATAGTACAGTTTGATAAAATGAATCTGTTATTCTAGCTGAACTTTTCTTAAAAGCAGTAGTCCCAGCATTTGCTACATTGTTACCTATTACATCTAGTTTAGTTTGATTTGCTTTCATTCCACTTACACCTGAATACATTGCTTTTATCATGAATTTACCTCTTTTCTAATTTAATATTATTCTTGTTCTGGAGATTCTTGCTCTGGAGGGTTATTTTCTTCTCCTGAAGTTGTATCTACTTCTCCTATTTTAAGTAATTTTTCATATTTAACATCTACAGTTTTATCACTACCATCTACTTTCAGTTCTAAGTGTACCTCTCCATCTTTTATATATGTGGACTTTACTACACCTACAATGTTTTCATCTTCCTTCTCTTCTCCAGATACTTCTACTTCCTTACCAATTAATGACGTTGCCATACTCAAAGCAGAGTTTATTAGAGTAGAGTTACTTAAAGCTAAGAGTATATCTAGCTTGTCGTTCATAGCTGACATCTTTTCTAAAGTTGCAAACTGAGCTAATTGTGATACATACTCTGTTGGGTCTTGTGGATTCATTGGGTCTTGATTACCCATTTGTGCTACAAGTATTTTCATAAACAAGTCTTTATCAGCATCGTCACCCTGCCCTATAATTGGAGTTCCGTTGTCTGTTACTGTCTGATTTCCTTTACTTCTAACTTGTTTATTCGCAATATCATTAATATTTCTTTCAAGTTGGCTCAAGTTATTTGACCTATAGTTTCCTTGAGCCCCTGCTAAAGCTGTTGCCACTCCATACATACAGTATTACCCCCTTATTACGCTAATAAATCTACTCTATCATCATCAATAAGATTTTCTTTAATCTCATCTTCTATGACTATATTGTTACGCTTATTATTTGTATCCTGCTTATTCATATTTTCTTGGTTATTTTGTCTGTTCTGTTGTTCAAATGCTTTATCAAAAGTATCTGATGTATTTCTATTATCACTATGCATTTGCACTGATACATCTTTTATATTTACATTCGTAAGTTCAAGATGTTGCTTTAAATCTGTTATATTTTTATTTATAGAGTCAAATACGTCTTTATTAAAAACAGTTACAACAGCTTTCATACTCTCATTATCTTTCAATAATTGTATGTTCATATCTCCCAATTCTTTTGGTCTTAATTTAATTGTTAACTCTTGTATATCATTTGTTTTCATATGTTTAATAGCCTTAATCGAATCATCCATGACGTTTGATTCTATATGTTTTAAATTAACATTATCGCTTTTAGTTTTGTTTATATCCATGCTTTTATTTATTACCTGACCCAAATTTCCGTTTTTATTTCCATTAACCCCTGCTAGTTTTTCCAAAATATCAGAACTATCATCTCTTTGCTTATTTGAGTTAAGATTGTCCATTCTATTACTATCAAAGTTGTATAAATCTATGCTTTTATTATCATCCTCTGTAGTTTTACTAATTACTTCAAAGTTTCCTTTAGCATTATTTTCTAAAAGTTCTCTTAACTTCATCATGTCTAAATTTTGCGCTTCATCAGATTTATTCGCATTAGCTTTATTTAATTCTGCATTTTGGTTTGCAATCTTATTCAACATATTTTTATTAAGTTTAAGTTCTTGTTTCAATTCATCTGATACATTTAGCTTTTCTATATCATTTAATATAGAATTTATATCTTTATCTTTTTTATCATTATTTTTTAAAATATTTAGTAATTGTTGTAAAATCTCATTAATCTTACTGCAATCTTTTTCATATGTACTTTTATCTTCTAAGTGATTACTTTTATCTTCATCTAAATGACACTCATTATCACTATCTTCTGGTTTATCTGAGCTAACATTTTGATTGCTTGTTTCTTTTCTATCTTTAACTGGTTTATTGTCTGTTACCTTATACAAATTATCTTCAAATTTATTCTTTTTTACATCTTTATTCTTAGATGAACTTTTTTTATCCACAATATCTTTAATAACATTATAAGAATCTGCTTGTATCTTCATACAATAATATCCTCACTTCCTACTATTCTTATAGAACTTGTCTATTTCTCAAATAACTCATACTTGCAAACTCATCATTAGTTTTTTGTTCCTTTAAATTTTCTTCTCTATAATACTGTCCATACTTTTTCTCTTTTAGTTTTTCTAATGATTTTCTTTCTATCTGTTTGTCTATAAGCTGTTTTCTAGCTTTTTCAAGTTCATTTGTCGACTTATCCAGTTCCTCTGATAAATCCATTATAGAGTTATTTAGAGCCAACAAATAGTTAATAGTTATTTTTTGATTTTGAATACTATCGTTATCTTTACTTATAGCATATTTATTATAATTACTTTCTAAGTTTTCTAAATTATTCTCTATATCTATTTTTTTTTGTTGAATTTTAGCAAACTCCATTTTTATTTTTTCTTCATCTTTCATTTTTAAGTCTAAAACTTTCTGTAATCTAAACTTAAAGTTTTTATCCAATTCCATCACAACCTCTTCAAATATTTTTTTAAGTTATTTATTCAAATATTCTTTTCAAGCTACTTATAGTTTCGTTAAAAGAGCTCTTTTCATTTATACCTTGTTTTAAAAAATTGATAATATGCTCATGATAATAGATTGCTTCATCTATTTTTTTATTGGTACCTGAAGCATATGCACCTATATTTATCAAATCTTCTGCTTCTCTATATTCAGAGAGCATATCTCTTGCAAATGATGCTATTTTTATATCTTCTTTTGAAGCAATCTCATTCATAAGTCTACTTAAACTATTCAAGACATCTATGGAAGGATAATGGTTCTTATTTGCCAAATCTCTAGATAGAACTATATGACCATCCAGTATCCCTCTTGTAGTATCTGCTATTGGCTCATTAAAGTCATCTCCATCAACTAATACTGTATAAAATGCAGTGATAGAGCCTTTATCTGATGTCCCTGTTCTCTCCATGAGTTTTGGTAAAATGGCAAATACAGATGGTGTATATCCTTTTTGTGCTGGTGGCTCTCCTATGGCTATTCCAACTTCTCTTTGCGCCATAGCAAATCTAGTCACAGAATCCATCATAAGTATTACTTTTTTCCCTTGATCTCTAAAGTATTCGGCTATTGCAGTGGCTGTAAGGGCACCTTTAAGTCTAACTAATGGTGCTTTATCTGATGTCGCACATACAACAACAGATTTTTTCATTCCCTCTTCACCTAAGTCTTTATCAATAAAATCTAATACTTCTCTTCCTCTTTCTCCAACAAGGGCAATTACATTTACATCTGCTTTTGCATTTCTAGCAATCATGCCTAGAGTTGTACTCTTACCTACTCCACTTCCTGCAAATATTCCTATTCTCTGTCCTTCACCACAAGTAGTAAATGCATCTATTGCTCTTACACCTGTTTCCATTATATTGCGTATCTTTTTTCTCTTCATTGGGTCAGGAGGTTCATTATTCAAGTTGTATCTGTCTCCTAAAACAACTTCTGAGTTGTCTATAGG
Source organism: Clostridioides sp. ZZV14-6150 (assembly GCF_020657875.1). Lineage (NCBI taxonomy): Bacteria > Bacillati > Bacillota > Clostridia > Peptostreptococcales > Peptostreptococcaceae > Clostridioides > Clostridioides sp. ZZV14-6150. Next base: position 70,915 of record NZ_JAGWDA010000005.1, read on the forward strand.
ATTTCCAAGACCATCAAGTACTTTACCTAGTAAATTATCGCTACACATAACACTTAAAGGTATCCCCTTAGAAATAACTTTACAACCAGGTGCTATTAATGTTAACTCTCCTAATGCCATTAATATTACTTCTTTATCTTTAAAACCTACTACTTCACAATTCACTGTTTTGTTGACTTGATTGTATATAACACATAGCTCTCCAACAAAAGCTTTTATCCCTTCAACTTCTACAGTAAGCCCTATTATTTTCTTAACTCTACCTTCTGATATAGTAAGTTCTAAATTTTCTATTTTCTTATTTATTTTGTCAAAATCTATAGATATATCAGTTTTATACATACTTTATTCACCAAGCAATTCTTCTTTTAGTTTTTCCATAGCACAATCAATACCAACTATTATTCTTCCATTTTCCTTTTGTATAATAGCATTTCCTTCATCTATGCTATCATCTGCAATAACAAATACACTTGATTTTAATGATGTTTCTTCTTTAAATAATTCAAACTCTTTCTCTATATTATCTTTATAGAAAGAATTACATCTTACTATGAATGAACTACTTCCTTCATAATCTTGAATAATTTGCTTTAACAAATCACTCATAGATTCTTCATCTTCAAAGTGCTTTTTTAGAACAGAACTAGCCATATTAATAGCAAGTCTTATAATCTCTTTATTTTTTTCCTTTATGTACTCAGTCATTTTCTCATTAGCTTGTAATAAGATTAAATTTGCCTGATTTCTTATAGAATCTGCTTCATCTTTAGCTTTTTGGGTATACTCATTATATGACTCTTTATATCCATCCTCATATCCATTTTTCTGACCTTGACTATATCCTTTTTCATATGCTTGCTTTTCTATATTTTGTGCATTTATTTTTGCTTCTTCCAATATCTCATTCTTTTTTATCTCAGCAGATTCTATAGCTTCTTTTATTACTTCATCTCTAAATCTACAATCATTATCTTCGTTTATATTTGATTCTCCCACTCTAGCTTTATCTATTATAGATAAGTCTAGTACTCCTTTATATGATGCTTTTTCACTTTTAATAATTTTATTATTCAACAAAGTCATCACCAAAATTCCTTACAATAGTTATGGCACCTTCTCTTTCAAGTTTTCTTACAATACTCACTATTTTTTGTTGAGCACCTTCAACCTGAGTAACCTTTATGACACCAACCATTTCCATCTCTTCTTTAAGTGCTTCTGCTGCCCTAGAGGATTGATTTCTATATATAGCATCTGATATTTCATCATCCACACCTTTTAAAGCATATACTAAATCCTTCATAGTTACTTCTTTCAGTACTTTCTGTATGCTTATATCATCTAACTTGACAATATCTTCAAATACAAATATATTAGATTTAATTTGAGCTGCTAAAGCTGGGTCTTTTTCTTCAATAGTATTCAAAATATTCTTTTCTGTTTTTCTATCAGAATTAAGCAATATTTGAACTAGAGTAGCTATTCCTCCATAATCTTTAAAATCTTCACCACTTATTGAATGCATTTTATTCTCTAATGAAGTTTCAATTACACTTATAACTTCTGGAGATATTGAACCCATTGAACTTATTCTCATAGCTACCTCATTTTGTAAATCAAAATCTAAATAAGCTAAAACTTCTGCACCATTTTCAGGTTCCATATGTGCAAGTAAAATGGCTATAGTCTGTGCACTTTCATTTCTAAGTATTTCTAATATCTTCTTTACATCTAGTTTTATAATATGTTTAAAAGGTTTTGTACTTGTATCTATTGATATACCCTCAAGTAATTTACTTGCTTTGGCATTTCCCAAGGCATTACTTAACAATTCTTTGGCATATTCAAGCCCGCCTTCTATAACATAATCTTTCGCTTTATTTATTTCTACAAACTCTTTTAATATTTCTCTTCTTTCTTTTGAAGCTATTGAAGAAATATTTGCAATTTCCAAACCTATTTTTTGAACTTGTTTATCTGGTAGACTTTTTATTATATCACTAGCCACAGTTGGACCTAATGTCATTAACAGTACAGCGGCTTTTTTTAAACCTTCACCTTCTACCTTCTCTTTCTTATCATTTTCACTTATATCACTTAAATCAAACGCATTAACATTTGTAATTTCCGCGGACACTTTCTATCCCCCTTACTCATTTAACCAAGTTTTTATTATCTCTGTGACTTGGTCTGGTTTTTCTTCTGCATACATTTTAACAGCTTCCTCTAATGTCAATTCTGGGTCATCCCCTAACAGAGGATTGTCTTTCTTATCAATAGAATTAGTACTATAAACTTCATCTTCATAATCCATGTCTTCTTGTTCACTTCTCTTTTTATATATTAAGTATCCAATAACACCTACTGCAACAACTGCTACTACTCCAACAACCGCTTTTATTATATTGTTTTTGAATCCTTCTTTTTTAATATCTTCCATTTCTTGTTTAGCTTCTGCCTTACCCTTAGGGTCAAATACCATTGAAACAACGCTAAGAGTATCTCCCCTAGCTCCATCCATGCCTATAGCATTATTAACAATATCTTCCACATCAGCTTGAACACCTTTAGCTATTTTTCCATCTATAGCAACAGAAGCTGTCAATCTTTTAAGTTCTCCAGGCGCAACTATAGTATGAGTTTCAATCTTACCTGTTTCATATTCAAAACTCTCATCCAAACTATCTTCTGTATTAGTACCATTTTTATTTCCTTGGTTATTCATATTAGCATCTACACCTTGGACATTATTTGTCGCAGATTTAGATGAATTTTTTGACCTTGTTTCCTTTATAGCAACTTTATCAGGGTCAATTTTTATTTCAGTTTTTTCAGCTGTATCAAAACTCAAATCAGCATTTACTGTAGCTTTTACCTTTCCTGTACCAAATATTGGTTCTAACATGTCTAAAATAGATTTTTCTAATTGTTTATCCAGTGCCTGCTCAGATGCCTTATTTTTATCAATACTAATAGCACCATTTATCGGTTGATTGTTTTCATCAACTTCTTCATCGTCTAAGATGCCTTCAGATAATAAGTTCATTTTGTTATCAATAACTTGAACATTTTTCTCTGGTATATTTGTAACACTTCCTGATACAAGTGCCATAACAGATTTTATTTGATTTTTCTCTAAAGTAGTTCCTGGCTTTAGCATCAAATAAACTGCTGCACTTCCTGGAACAGCCTCCTTCTCAAATACAGAAGATTCACCAAATGTTATATGTACTCTACTATCTTCCACCTGAGGAAAACTCTTGATTGTTTTTTCTATTTCTCCTTGCATCATTCGTTGCTTCTTAATTTGAAACTCTTCATCAGTAAGCCCTATTGATGAACTATCATCCATAAGTGCAAATCCTTTAGAACCACTTGTCAAGCTTGGAGCTAACTCTAACCTCAACTTATCAACTTCTGTTCTAGGAACATAAATTGTACTTCCTTTTACCTTGGTATCTATCTTTCTAGACTCTAATTCTGCTGATATATCTGCAGCATCTTGAACATCTAGCTCTGAAAATAAGACTGCATACTTATTTTTGCTTGCAGATATTGCTGTAAATACTAGCGCTAAACATATAGCAACAATCCCTATACCTAATGCTATCTTAGTCCCCTTTTTTAGAGAACCTATTTTTGTCCTAGATTTAGCAACTTGCTCCTTAATCTTATTTTTAAAACTGGCTATCATTGATTATTACTCCTGTTCAAAAGACTAAATTTGTACTTTATTCATTTCTTGATATGCATCATGAATCTTATTTCTAACTTCTATTAGATATTGCATAGATAGTTGTGCTTCTTGACCTATTAACATAACTTCATGCATAGAAACATCTTCGCCTTTTATAAATTTTTCTTTCATATCATCTGCTGTCACTTGTTGAAAATTAACTTTATCAATAGTATCTTTTATTACATCTTCAAAATTCTTTTTTTCTTCTTTATTATTAGTATTTAATGGTTTAGTTTCTCCAATTAAGTTCTCTAACTGTGCTCCTTGCACTAGGTTGTTAATCTGTGTAATTGGCATAATTTATCCCTACTTTCCTATTTCCAGTGCTTTTGCTATCATAGACTTCTGAGCATTTAATGTATCTATATTAGACTCATATGCTCGTGAAGCAGTTATTAAGTCTGTCATCTCAACTAATATATTTACGTTTGGATATTCTACATATCCATTTGGCTTTGCATCTGGGTGAGATGGGTCGTATACTTCTTTAAGAGGTGATTTGTCATCTTCAACAGATGTGACTTTTACTCCTAACATACCTAATTTATTATCATAATTTTCTTCAAATGATACAATTTTTCTTCTATATGCTTCTCCATTTGGACCTCTTGTAGCATTTATATTAGCTACATTTGATGATATGATATCCATTTTTAAACTTTCTGCTGTTAATCCACTAGCAGAGATTCTCATCCCACTGAACACACTCATCTTCTAATTACCTCCCACTTATTATTGATTTTGTCATTGCTATTTTACCATTTGCAAAACCTATCAAAGCATTATATTGTAATGTTGTCATTGCTTGATTTACTTTTTCTTCTTCTATATCCACATTATTGCCATCCACTCTTAAACCTTTAGAATTATCTGTTTTTTCTTCTATTTTAGGCATGGCATCATTTAATGTTTCTTCAAAAGTTACATAGTGTTTCTTATAGCCTTCAGTATTTATATTTGCTATATTATTTGCTATTGCCTGACTTCTTAAATTAGTTGCATCTAATCCCATTTTTATAATGTCATATGTATTCATACTCACTCCTCCTCAAAATATATTTATCTACTATATTTAGTGATTAAAATTGAAGTTACTATATTACAAAAAATGACTTCTTTACCCATCTAAATTTATTACATTTCTATTATATTTAATATAACGATTTATTTTTTAGTAAGAAAACAAATCTTTTTTTAATTAACCTCAATGAAAATAAAAAAAAATTTTAATATGTATTTAAATATTTCTTCGTAAAGTTGCTCTTTTTTGTAAAATAGCGACTTTTCTAGATAGTCTATCTTTATTTTTACTTATAGTTGGTAAAATATGTTATCATTTGTATTTTCTACTGTAATAAAGTGAACTTTAGCAACAAAATGACTGCCAAAAAGGCAGTCATTTTCGACTAATTCTGCGTATACAGTATACTTAGTATTCTTTTTGGCAACTGGCTGACATAGTTCGTATATACAAACCTTAGCCCCTATAGCTTTGCGTCACTAGATTTATCTAGTTTTGCCTATTTAGTTTTAATTTAAGTATACAATAAATAACAATTTTTTTAAATATTTTTTTTATGTATACTTAAATATTTTATTTTAAAAACTTAGTTATTATTAATTATACAGATTATAAATACTATATTCTACAATTTTATAATAAATTGTCTGAAAATATTTTTATTTTAGAAAAATATAAGACAAATCTCATCTTCATTCTATATTTTTCCATATATTTCAATTTTATTTATGTAATCTATCAGTATCTAAAAATATCAATTAACGAATCTTAAATAAACTATACATAAAAAATTTATTTATGGTATTATTACAATTAATTTAATATTCATTTATAATTTTAATTACATAACTAACTTCTTCATCTTTCATGCCGACAAATAAAGGTATACTAACAACTTTATTTGAATAATTTTCAGCTATATTAAAACTACCCTTTTTATATCCCAAATAAGCATATGCTTCAGATAGATGAGGCGGTATAGGATAATGTATTATAGACTCTATACCATTTTTCTTTAAGTATTCCATAAATGTCTCTCGTTTTTCAACTTGTAAAACAAATAAATGCCATACATGTGTACAGTTCTTTTCTATTTTTGGAAGTATAACTTTTGAATTGTTAATTTCATTAAGATATCTATGTACGATTTTTGACTTTTCATTTTCAATTTCATTAATATATTTAAGTTTTACTCTTAACAAACCTGCCTGAATTTCATCCAATCTTGAATTATATCCAACAAATTTATTATGATATCTCTTTTCCGAACCATAATTTCTAAGCACTTTCACTTTATCAGCTATTTCTTTATTACTCGTTACTATAGCACCTGCATCTCCAAATGCACCTAAATTTTTACTTGGATAAAAGCTAAAACATCCTACGTCTCCAAATGTCCCTGTCATTTTTCCATCATATTTAGCTCCATGAGATTGAGCACAATCTTCAATTAAATACAAATTATATTTTTTACATAATTCTTGTATCTCTTTCATTTTACTTGCCTGACCATATAAATGTACTACTAATATAGCTTTTGTCTTACTGTTTATCTTTTTTTCTATCTTAGATGAATCTATATTATAATACTCATTTGGTTCTACAAATACTGGATTTGCTCCATTTATACTAATTCCCATAACACTAGCAATATATGTATTTGATTGCACTATTACTTCATCGCCTTTACCTATCCCTAATGCTCTAAATGCAATTATCAGTGAATCTAAACCACTAGCTAAACCTACACAATATTTGCTACCTACATATCTAGCAAATTCTTCTTCAAAGTACTTTACTTCATTTCCAAGGATATAATATCCACTTTCCATTACATCCATAACCTTTTTTTCATATTCTTCTTTATGGATTTTAAATTGTTCTAATAAATTATTAAACTTAACTAACATAAAGTTACATCCTTACCTATCTATTATCTATGTAGCTATGCTAAATTTATTTAATTAAGAAAATATCTGTCTGCATAGTAACTAGATAATATCTATATATTTTAAAAACTCTTCATAATCTCTGATATACTCATCTTCATTATAATGTTCAGAAGCTATTGAAATTAAAACAGTTTTCTCATCAAAATCAAACATTTCACGCCATACCCCAGGTCCTATATACAGTCCCACATCATTTTTGTTTAGAACAATGGTTGTATCTCTAACACCATCATAACATTTTATCTTAACACTTCCATTTAGGCAAACTAACACTTGCTCTAAAGTTTTATGAGCATGAAAACCTCTCTTTACACCATGTGGTACCCCATATATGTAATACACTCTCTTTATATCAAAAGGTATAACCTTATTTGATTCTAATGCAATTAAACTTCCTACGTCCTCACTTCCAATAGATTCAAACTTAATTAAATTGTACTTTTCCATAAATCTCCCTACCCTGTTTATAATAACTTTTTAATAAGATATTACTTCATATTTTAATTTACAATAAATTCTTGTTAATAAAAAAATATACTACATCCAATATTTTTCCTTTGGTTCTTTTAAGTCTATATCCTCACAATTCAGAGTTTCACATAGTTCATAGATTTTACTTGCAAATAATATATCATGTATTGATAAACCTATATTGTAAGATACTATTCTTTCATCATCATTTTCTCTTCCTTGTGATTGTTTACTTAAAACATCATGAAACTCACATGAATACTTGTATTTATCTATATTTTCTAGATGTTTCAAATGATTATAATCATCTAAATATACTTTATCAAATAAATAATCTACATTTCCAAAACCCATAACATGTACAGGTAATAGTAATGCACCTTTTTTAAACCATTCAAATTCTGAAAGATATTCATCTGTATATGTAACAGTTGAAATTACCACATCTGAATCTACAATAAGTTCTTTATGTGTATCACATATATTAAAACTAAACTGGTCATTATCCTTATATTTTTGTACAAACAACTCTGCCTGGTCTTTATATCTAAACAACTTTATATTTATATTCCTATTTTTAAGGGTATATAAAAGCATATTCATTATAGAAGAAGCAGTTACTCCTAGCCCCATAATAGCAATAGTATTAAAGTCTTTTTTAGCAAAAGTATCAATCGCTAAAGCAACCACAGCAGCAGTTCTAAAGGCTGTAATATAATTACCATCTAAAATGGCTTTTAGTTTAGCATTGTTCATATCATATAGAAATATATCTGAATTTAAACTTGGATTTCTTCCTGGCAATCTTGTAACCATTTTTATTCCACCAATCATATGATTATGATTTAAAGATGGCATTACATTGTAAAATACATGCCCTTGTTCTACCATACTTATTTTTGGTGGTAATTGACAATCTTTTTTTGTCAGAAATGATTCTTTTATCCACTCATATCCTTGCCTTTGAGAGATATTTAATGACATAATTTGCTCATGAGTTATTAACTTCATACATACCATGCTCCCTTATTTAAAAATTTTCTATCATATTCTCATTATTCTCATCAAGTATTTCTATCATTTCATGAATATATTTTTTCTTTATATTGGCATCAAATATATTATTTGCTATTCCATAAATCCTTCCACAATCTTGCCTCTCGTCTTCATATAACTCTATTGTATCTCCCTCTTTTACAAGCAACAAAATTTGAGTTACATAATCTAAGTTTTCTATTTTATCTATATTATTTATCTTCTTTATTGTTCCAGGTCTTATGTATATTGGTAATGCGTATACACACTTTGATAAATGCATATTATATTTTTTTATTTCATTAAAATCGATGTCATTATTCACACTAAAATTTGCAAATAGCCTTCCTATATCTAGATCTGTTATATGTGAAATTGCCAAATAATCACATCCTCCAGGTAATCTTGGCATAACTTCAGACACCTTTATTCCATCTGCACCCACTAGCATCTGAACATAAAATGGTCCATTCTTTATATTAAAAGCCTCTGTTATCTTTTGATATATCGACTTTATTTCTTCTTCATACTGAAAACAATACTTTGATGGATATAGTAATCTGTCTGGTTTTCCAGCTCTCCCTACATGTATATTTACAAGCTCTCTATCTCCGATATAAAATACATGTGACTCTCCATTGTAAACCCAAGCTAGTCCTTGTATTTCCTCACTTTCATAAAATTCCTCAATTATTACTTGTCCATTTTGTGAGATTTCCCTAGAATATTCAAATTTTTCTATTAACTCCTCCACATTTGATACAAAATATACACCTCTTGAACCATAACCATCAACAGGTTTTATTACAAGCGGAAAATTTAACCCTTGTATTTTTTCTAAATCTTTTAAACTTTCAAGAATACAATAATCAGTTGTAGGTATTCCATTGTTTTTAAAATATTTTTTCATAACAGCCTTATTAGTTACAGACTCAAGTTGATTGCAAGAAATCACACATGGTAAATTTAATTCATTTGCAATATAAACATATGGTTTCATTAAAGAATCTGTAAATCCAGTCAAAATTCCATCTATCTTTTTATCTATGGCTATATTTTTTATTTTATCAAAATCAAATACATCAACATCTATTGCTTCATCACAAACTTCTTTTGCAGGAGTATCAATTCTATTATCACAAACAATTGTGTATATTCCTTCTTTTTTAGCTGACATAACAATATTCTCAAAATACTTAATTGAGCCTAAAATCATTAATCTTTTCATATACAAACCTTCTTTATAAGTTAATTATTTTTCTGTAAAAGTTAAAATACTATAGATTTACTACAATCAAGAAATTCTATAAAGTATAAGTATTACTTATTTATATTTTTATAATATGTCCTATTGCAAACAGCACTTGAACCAAAACCTTCTTTAAATATAGCCAAACCTTCATCTAAATATTTTCCTCTATTTAGAGTACTAATTCCAAATGAAAAATATTTAAAGTTTCTATCTGAGGCATTTTTAATCAGATTATAGTTTAAAAATATCATTGGATAATATTTATTATATGCTGAATTTGATGCTAAGTATTGAGTATGGTAAACTCTTCCTTGAAAGTTAAATACCATACTACCACAAATCATAATATCACCAATATATACTGCATAAAATTCTACAATGTCTTTTAATCTATTATTTTTAAAGTCCAATAGTTCTTCTATTGAATGTATCAATTTAGCCCCTTTTCTATCTAAACAGTTAGATAATAATTCAAAAAAAGAGATTACATCTTTATCATCATACACTCTCTTAAAAATAAGATTGTTCTTTAAAGAATATTTAAAATCTCTTCTTTTACTATAACTAAAGTTACTTAATATATCTTCTTTATACTTATTTAGTTCTAAAAACATACTTAATTCATCATAAAACATATAACCATTCTTAAATAGAAAATACTCTAACAATGAAGCATCCTCTTTCCAAAATATTCTCGATGCATTTTTTAGAAATACTTTATTAAAATTTTCTTCTTGTAAATATAATTCTACTGTACTTGTAATAGCTTTTACATGCTTTATATCATTGAAATCATGACCTATTAAAATACCACCAAAGGTGCTACCTAAATGAGAAAAAAATATTTTTTCATCATTTTCATAAACTTCACATGCAGGTACAACTGCTATTATCTCTTTACCTTTATATATCATTAGTGAATGGTCAGAAAATTTGTCTTCTTTATGATAATTAATGAAATTTCGAGTTTGAAGGAATGTCCCATTTATAGATTTATTTTCTACAAAATAATCCCAATCCTCCTGAAAAAAATTTTCAAATTGTTTGATACAGATATTGTACATTTTATCACCTATAACTCTTTTTATTTTCTACTATATGACCATATAAGGCTACAAATAATTGATAGTTTTCAATTTCATCATTTTTATGTAAATTATACTTAACCTTATGATAATTAGCTTCATTATATATTTTGTCTATATAACTTTTTATTTCAACACAGTGTTTATCTATAACAAAATGTTTTATTTCTGATTGTTTTTCTTTTAGCTCATTCCTATCAAATTCATTAGTGTTATATCTTTTTATCATATCTATAACCTCTTTGATATTATTATAATCAAACTTATCTATAAAATCCCACATATTTGTAAAAATTGGTGAAACTTCGTTTTTGAATTTAACAGGAATTAAATCATATAAAATTGCATCTAATTTTGAAATATGACTTCCTACCATAAAAGATTCTAGATATATATCTGAGATTTTATAAAAATCATCTATCTCTTCCATAGTTCCAAAGCATAAAACTCTATCATTTGTAACACTATTTAATGTTTTCCAATAGATATTATTTGTATCAACTCCTACAACAATAATAATCGTGTCATCCGTATTTTCGATTATCATTTTAGCAATTTTAAAATAATTAATATCATTTACACTATTATACTTTCTTTCACTAGCAATAGTTAAAATTATTGTTACATCATCATCCAAATCATACTGCTTTCTAATTTCAGATTTTGAAAACAATTCTTTTTCTTTTAGTGGAATTGGTAATATTTCAGACTTCTCTATACCTCTTTTATTCAATGTAACTAATTGACTAACTTCACTAAAATCAATAACAACATCCGCAATACTTGCACCTAGCCAAAAAGCACTATCATAATGGTTAACATATAAAATAGGTATTTTCCCATCAATTCCAAAAGCTAGAACAGGTATTGTGTCCCACATATGAATATATAAAATAACTATATCAGCCCAATCGTAAGCTATTGTTCTTAAAGCTACAGCCCTTTCTAAATAGTCATCTGAAATTGAATCCAAAGATATAATTTCACCACCACTATCATTTACTGATTTTAATAACCAATCTGGCAATGTCTTTGATTGCCATGTAGTTACAATTGAATGAACAGAATCTTTATCACTATTGATCCAATTTTTAACTACTTTTGTATGACCACCTGTTGAGTATACTTCACTTAAAACATGTAATACTCTCTTTCTTTTGAAATCTTTTTTCTTAAATAATTTTATATTATTTACTTTTGGTAAATTATTGGCACATTCTAATAATGCCTTTTCACATTTTTCACAGGAATACAAACCAGTGTGATTAAAAACAGAAAAACGAGCAACTTTAGAAACAATGTCTAAAACAGTTCTATAATTCTTTAGTTTTAATTCTCTCTCAAGTTCATCTTTCATACAATCCACTACATACTTATTACTCTTAAGTATGGTACTTGCTTTATTCTTATCAAATTCATAAAAATTTTCTCTATGTAAATCAAGTTCTATGTACTCTTTTACAAATTTTATCCTATATTCATCATAGCCATTACTTATATTTGCTATCCCAGAATCATGCATACACCAAGGTTTATCTTGCTTTGGTATAATAACTTTATAGTTATTTTGATTGAATTCCATACTTTGTGACAAATCATAAAAATGCCATCCATCAAATTTATCTTCTCGCCATAATATATCATACTGAGTAATCATAATTAATCCATCTATAGCCATGACTGTATCAAAATCTCCTTCAAAGCTATTAAATTCATAAATATCCATTCTACCTGTATGACTATCATATACTTTTCCCACTTTATTATCAGAATCCCACCAAACTCCACTTACAGGTATGTCTTTCACTCCAGCTACACCAATCATTCCTACATCAATATTTTTATTAAATATATCTAAAATATCATATATAAAGTTTTTATTAATTATAAATGTATCTTGATGTAAATATACCTTATATTTAGCATCTACTTCTCTCATAGCTTTATTATAAGCAGATGCAATTGAATTAGCTCCTCTCAAAGCAATTGTTTCTATACTAAAATCTTTTGGAATATCTAAACTATTTATATATACAAGGCATTCCTCATAAAGTCTTTCATCATTTACACAGGTTATAAAACATATCTTTTCATTATTCATATTTCTTTCTTCCTTCAATAAAATAAAGTATATCTTGTATATCACTTTCACTCTGTACTTTCTCACTACTATTCTTAATTAAGTCATAAGCAATTTCAAATTCTTTTAAATCACACAATACAGTAGTTATATTGTATATTGTGTCAATATTATCTCTATCTATATTTAAAGCCATCATAAACATACTTATACTAAAATCACCCAGACCTCTATTAAATGCCTCAGCACCCAATCTATTTAGTATAGTTGTCTTATTTATTGAAAACATATCAACTAAATATTCAATATCATCAATAAAACATTGTTCAGTTATATTATAATTGTCAAATATATAACTTAAATTATCATCCACATCTAACTCATTATCAATTCTCATTAAAGCATATTTTAAATTAACCATACTAACGCTAGAATATCTTCTAGTATCTGCACAATTAGAAGCTTTTACTATATATTGATAACACTCATATTGTTCTCTCATATTTTCATGGCTTTCTTTACACATTGTATCGATGAATCTATTGTCATCCTCTGAAATCCTCATTCTAGTAGCACAAACACTATCTATTGTGTAATTACTATCATTAAACATTCTTATTATCTCATTTAATGTAAAAAATCTTAAGTGAGTCCTATCCAAAATTCCTGAATCAGTATATGTAAAATTACCTTGTACAATGTTTCTTAAAACGGATACATGCATAATATTTGGTATACTTGATATCAAATAACCATCCTTCTTTAGATATCTCTTTAGGTCATTGACTATCTTCCATGGATTAACTAAATGTTCAAGTACATCTCCCAATATTATATAATCGAAGAAATTTTTATTATAATCTAATTGTACTTTTTCTATATCTGCTATCAGTACCTCTCCAGTATTTTTTGCTAATTTACCTGCTGACTCACTTATTTCTATTCCATATATGGATGAATTTTTATATATATTTTTTATTTCTAAAAGAGTAGCTCCTACACCACAACCTATTTCTAAAACATTAATATTTTTCTCTACATTACAATCTATTTCAGAAATTAAGTCAGTTCGTATCATTCCACTGTATTCTGGATTAAAGCCCCATTTAGTCTCAAATTTTCTTCTATTAATATCCATTATATCTGTGTATTTATTACGATTTTCTTTAAAAGATACACTTCCAAAATGGTGTATAAAAGTATCCTGGCATAATAATAATTTGTATCCTTCTTCTAACATTCTAAAAGATAAATCATCATCTTCAAAATTTCCAGGTGTAAATAGCTCATCTAAAACACCTACATTATCTACTACAGATTTCTTTATTAACATACAAAAACCAACTAATTTAACTCTATATTTCCATGAATTGATGTTAGATTTATTTATTTCTTGAGCAAATATAAACATATCCTCAATTGATTTGTAATCCACATCAATTTGTTGATAATATGAGCATGCATTTGTTATTGGACCCACAGCTCCTATATTATCTTGTGACCATAAAGCTTTGTTCAAATTATAAAGCCAATTAGGAGTAACTATTACATCATTATTTAATAATAATATGTTTTCACCCTTAGCTAACTCAATACCTTGGTTGCACCCTTTTGGAAACCCTAAGTTTTTATTATTATATACAGATTTTATATCCGATTGTTCCTTTAGCCAATCCACTGTTCCATCAGAAGAGTTATTGTCAATTATTATTATTTCATATTTATTCTTTGGGGTAAATTTTCTAATACTTTCAATACATAATTTGGTATATTCTATTTGATTATATGTCAATATTATTATGCTTGTAAATTTTATATCTTCATTTGCACATGTATATTGCCAATCTTTTATTGTATTTTTAGATTTTTCATTAACTGTTATTGGTATGCTCATTCTCTAAGTCTCCTATTTTTAAATTTTTTAGGTATTCTATATTATATATGGTATCTTCATTTTCTACATCTAATGATAACGCCTTTTTTAACATAAAATCAGCTTTCTCAAGTTTATTTTCAAGCATATATAAAATCCCTTTTATATTTAAAATTTTGACATCATCTACAAATGTTTTTGAATAGTCTTCTACCAATAATTTCGCATCATTTATTTTGCCATTTTCAATCATATTTTCTATACTAATAATAAAGCTATCTTTTAATTCTTTAAATTCTTGACTTTCTTTTATATTTTCTTCTAATTCATTTATAAGTATTTTTATTATTTTGTTATAAAAAGGATATTCATTTAGTAATTTACTCATATTATTTATATATTCTAATTTTTCATTAGCATCATTTATTTTATTCTTAGTATCAAGTAGATTCTTAAATTCTATAGTAAATTTATCTAAATCATTACACACAAACTTTATTAATTCAAAATCACTTAGATTACTATATATGTATTTTATGTATTTATAAGAGTACATTATATAAAGATAAAAAATATCCTTATACTTTTCATCACTTAAACTAATATTTTCTAAAACTACTTTCGATATAACTTTATATACTCTTATCTTTTCTATTTCTGATGTGTTTGGACGACTAATTATGTACTTATATAATTCTAAATTAAAACTTCTTTCCAATGCTAAAAGATATTTTAGATATTTCTCTATCCAAACATATTCCATATCATAAAAAATATCTAGTAAATCAATTTTTTCTTCAAAAGCTATTTTTATAATACATGCATAAATTATTTCTTTCTCTTCATTTAGTATTTCTTTGCATGTATCTACAGATACATGTTTATTTGTTCTTATCTGATTTAAAAGTCCATAATTACCTTCAATATCACAAAAGCTTTTATATACAGCCTCTTTTTCATCATCTTTTATATTATTTATAAATTCTTCTATGTTTCTATAAAAACTATTTCTTTCAACTTTAGAATTTGAAATTTCCTTATAATAGTTTTTTATATCTTCAAATCTATTCAATTTATATAAGGACATAAATAAGCTAAAATACACATTCTTCTTTTTTTCTATATCTTCAATATTATTGTATTCTGAAACTAGAGACTCATATTTTTCAAGTTTATAATAGACCTTTATCAGTGTGATAACAGCTTCATCTCTAAGCCCTACAGTATCAGTATCAGAAAATAAACTATTTGCTTGTGTACTTATTTCATAATTATCTAATAAATAAAGATATCTTTTATACGAATCTATACTATTCTCATATTTACCTAAATCCACTTGTGCTTGTGCAATATAATAATATATATCAATATTATTCATGTCTTTTTTAATATACTTTAAACATAATTTTTCACACTTCTTATGTTTTCCTAAATATAAATATGTTTTTACAAGGCTTGTTATCAAGTAACCAGGTGCCGATTCTAGTTTAGAGTATAATTCATAAGACTTCTCAAGATAATCTAAAGCCTCTTGATATTTTCCTAATATAATAAAATTTTTTCCTAATTGATAATTTATATATGGAGAGCTCTCATTCTCTTTTAACTCTTCAAATAATAATTTTTCATTTCTTTTTACTTTGTTTAACCTTATTTCTTCATCTTCAAACAAATATCCATAATGTTCAAAGTCCGCAACATTATTAAATATAGGATTTTTGTACATTGGTTGTTCATGCACTTTACCATGGTATTTAAAATCAACATTTTTAAAAAGTCTCAGTACTGAACAATATCCATATGATTTTTTATCATATGAGTAAAGATTTTTTAATTGTATAGAGGCAGAGTTAAATTTTTTATCAAGTCCATCTTTAAAAAATCTTACAATAGTTGAAGAATCAATTAATATTTCATCTGCATCTAATATAAGTAACCATTCACCCTTGGCATAGGATATTGATATGTTTCTCATACTAGAAAAATCATTATTCCAATTATGAAAATATACATTCTCTGTGTATTTTCTAGATATTTTTATAGTATCATCTGTAGAACCTGTATCAATTATTATAAGTTCACTATCTATAGAATCTCTTAATTTGGTTAATGATTTTAAAGTTTTTTCAAGTATCTTTTCTTCATTTTTGACAATCATAACTATACTAAGTAACATATATATTTTCCTTTCAAAGCTATATTTTCTAAAAAAGAAAAGAGTAAAGCAAAGCCCTACTCTTCTTCTCTATCCAATATACAAAATTATTTTATCCTAATAATTGTAAAACTCCTTGTGGCTGTTGATTAGCTTGAGCAAGCATTGATTGTGATGCTTGAACTAATATATTCATTTTAGATAAGTTAACCATCTCTGAAGCAACATCTGTATCTCTTATTCTTGATTCAGCTGCTGTAACATTTTCTACAGTATTATTTAAGTTGTTTTGAGTTGATTCTAGTCTGTTTTGTTGTGCCCCTAATTTTGCTCTTGATGTATTTAGATCTTTAAGAGCTACATCTAAGCTAGATACCATTTGTTTAGCTGCATCTGTTCCAGAAGCTCCATCCACATTCATACTTGCTATTGTAGAACTTGTTATTCCAGCTTTGCTCATTATACTTGCAGTATTTACTAATGCAACTTTTATTTCATTGTTGTTATTAGTTGTACCTGAAACGTTTGTTCCATAATTAGCTCCAACTTGTAATCTTATCTCTGTTGAACTTCCATCAAGTAACTTCTTACCATTAAACTCTATTGCACTTGATATTCTTTCAACTTCGTCTTTTAATTGTGATAACTCATCTGCTATCTTTTGTCTTTCTTCAACAGTATTAGTTTCATTTGAAGATTGTAATGATAAAGTTCTCATTCTTTGTAATATGTTTCCAGTTTCTTCTAATGCACCCTCTGCTGTTTGTACAACAGATATACCATCTTGAACGTTTCTTCCTGCTTGGTCTAGACCTTTTATTTGAGCTCTCATTTTCTCAGATATTGCAAGTCCTGCAGCATCATCAGCAGCTCTCTTTATTCTAACTCCAGAAGATAACTTCTCCATAGATTTACTTTGTGCACTTACGTTTCTTCCCATTTGATTGTTTGCTATTAAAGCACTTACATTTGTATTAACTCTCATTATTTTACCCTCCTTAGTATAGTTGACATCCTTGTCATTTCTACTTTTAACTTTTTATATTAATTCTTCATTTATATAATCGGACAAGTTAACCTATAACTTTATACTTTTTTATTAAAAATATTTACTTTTTCTCTATTTAAGCTATAATACATTGTGTTTACTTGCTTAGTAAGCTTGTACTCATGTAACTCTTTTTTTACTTCTGACAATTGTTCTTGTAAAGAGTTTCTTATTCTATCATCAATTGCAATTAATTCCATATCATTATAAAGTTGTATGAAATCATTTTTATCCACTTCACTTATACTGTTTATAATATTGTGTCTATCATTTAATCTATTACTTATATTTTTATACTCCTCTTTTTCAATCAATTTTATAATCTGTAAAGATATATCTTTATATAAATTTATTTTTTCTTCTAATTTATCCATAACTAATTACCTTGTGCTTGTGAGAAATAGTTCATTTGAGAATTATATTGATTTAATAAAG
The DNA here is from genome assembly GCF_020657875.1 of Clostridioides sp. ZZV14-6150. Lineage (NCBI taxonomy): Bacteria > Bacillati > Bacillota > Clostridia > Peptostreptococcales > Peptostreptococcaceae > Clostridioides > Clostridioides sp. ZZV14-6150. The sequence continues at coordinate 89,064 of NZ_JAGWDA010000005.1, forward strand.
ACTCCAAAGCTGAATATTTAGCATAAAGTCTTTTCTCTTTATCATTCATTTTGTCAACTAGTCTATTTATATTTCTTTCCTGTTCTGCAATTTGTTTTGAATATACATTTTCACTAGCAGAAGCAGTTTTCTCTATACCTGCTTTTTTAGTCAATTTAGAAACTGAACTTCCAGTATAATCATATACAATATCTTTCAGCCTTTCAAACATTCCTTTATCATCATAATTTGAAGAATAACCCGCTAGTGTCTTGTATACTTTATCACTATCATCTATAAGAGCCTTTGAAAAAGCATCTGCATCAAATGATATTTGACCTTTTTTGTTGTAATTTTCACTTTCATTGATTCCTAGTTTTCTTAAAGTAGTAATATTTTTTCCATCTCCAAAAAATGCAGACCTAATATCTTCAACAAAAGCTCTTAACTCATCATCATTTCTAAGTATACCTTCTTTAGCTTTCTTTTCCCATTTTTCTATTTCTTCAGTTGTCATATCTTCTTTTTGGTCATCTGTAAGAGGCGGATAATCTTTTGGTTTTTTGGTAGTAACTAAACTATAGACCTTGTCCATCAATTTATTATAATCATCCACAAATGCCTTCATATTTTTAGTGGCTTCTTCAGTATCAGTAACAGAAGTCAGCTTTGCAGTTCCTTTTGAATTTACATTATAGTCAATATTATCTATATTAAATGAATTCTGTTCTTTACTTATATGTGTTACTCTTCCATGTTCATCAGTTACATCAGCTTCTAGATTTTTTCCATATACACTTGCCACTTTATTCCCACCAGCATCAGTTGCAAATGTGATACCATTATCATTAGCTATTTGCTGAGCTAAATTGTCATTTCCACTTACTTTTAAATCAATGTTTGATGACGAACCAGTCTGTTTTCTTGAAATAATCAGTTCACCTGTCATCTCACTATAAGAAGCCTTTATATCATTATCTGCACAAAGTGAGTTTATCTTACTTACAATAGTACTTGTAGTATCTTGTTCAGATATTGGTATATTTACGTCTCCTATAGTTAAAGAACTAGCTCCATTAGCATTTGGTGGAAACTGTTGAACAAGAGGAGTACTTGCGTTTAATTTAATAGTCACTTTTGCTGGTTCAGCCATTTGAGAAACTGCAAATTGGTAATTTATTTTATTTGCACCAGCTGAGCCTTTTGCTACTATAATACTTTCATCAGAACTATTTATTCTTGTAGCAGAATATGAGTTTTTATTTATTATACTGTTAGGAGAATCTATATTTAGATACTTAGCATAAAGATCTCTTGATTCTTGTATAACATTTCTATATATTTCTTGTTTCCATTTAACGATTTGTTGAGCCTGTTTTGCTTTATCAACTTTTTCCTTATCTCTAATCATACTAGCTTCTATTATACCTTCCATATCAAAATTTCCTGAAAGGCCTGTAACTCTTATAGGACTTATACTTGACATATATTTATCCCCCCATCCATAATTATACTTCTAATTTACTATAAACTTCATGCCATGTATCTCTAATCTGTTCTACTATTGGCAATATGTCATCAATTATTTTAATATCTTTATTTACATCAGCTCTTATTAATTCAGCTTTTATAAATTCATAAACCTTATACATATCCTTTGCCCATTGTCCTACATTTTGGTCTAATGTAGTCATTAATTCTGTAAATATATTTTGAACTCTCACAAGTTCACTATGTGCTTTCAAATAATCCTTATTTAAAAGTGCTACTCTTGATATATTAGTATATTCTACTGTAGCATCTACAAGCATTAATAGTAGTTCTTCTTTTGATAACTCATTTAGTTTATCTAAATTTAAATCCATTATTTATACCTACTTCTTTCTTCTTTACTTTTTTTATCAGCTTCATGCCATGTATCTTTAATTTGCTCTATTACAGGTAACACATTATCTATTATCTGAATGTCTTTTCTAATATTGGCTCTTGAAAGTTCATATCTTACAAAATCATAAACTTTGTACATATCTTTTGCCCATTGTCCTGCATTTTGGTCCAATGTAACCATTAATTCTGTAAATATATCCTGTACTCTTATAAGCTCTCTATGTGCTCTTTGTGTATTTTTATCTACAATAGCTCTTCTGGCTATTTTTGTATATTTTACTGCCCCATCAACAAGCATAAGCAACAATTGTTCTTTTGATGCCATAAAAACAGCATTTTGCTTATAAGAACTATAAGGGTTTTCTCCATACATATATTACTTCCTCCAAGAATTTTATTTTAATGATTTTAAAATTTTTATATTTTTATTTGTAGCCTTTATATTTTCACTCTTTACTTTCTCATATATTTCTTTTCTTAGTATATTTATATTGTTAGGAGCTGATATGGCTAGTTTGACATTATTTCCATCTACTCCTACAACTTTGACTTCTATGCTCTCTCCTATAAGTACTGCTTCATCTTTTTTCCTTGAAATGACTAGCATCCACCATCACCTCTCAGTAATGGATGCCTTATTGAATATTTCTCATCCTGTAAAATTATTTGCATTCCAAAATTATTTCTTACATTTATTACTATAGGAGCTTTCATGTTCACAGTTGATTCTTCAAGCGTCTGTCCAAGAGTGATTATGTTCAATAACATAATATCATTTGGAGATTTCACTTCTAGTTTTTCAATTGTATCCTGATTTAAGACTATCTCATATTCTTTAATAATTTCAAATGGTGATACAACAATAAATCCTATACAATCTTCCTCAGTAGAATTAAACTCTTTTAAAATATCATTATTTTCTATATCTAAAAGTTCATATTCTCTTAGATTTTCAAATCCTAGTATACCTTTTTTCAATGTAACTTTCATCATATATGCGTTATTTTACTATATGTAATCTAATATAGATACATTAAATAACTTTCCTCCTGTTTGTAGAGAAGCTTGATAAGTTAATTCTGCTGCCTTTAATTGAACAAGCTTTTCTCCATAATCTATCTCTTCATTTTGCGATAAAATATCCTTCAATTGTATCAAACTATCATCATTTTTTTCCTTCATAGCCTCTACTGTATTTGCTTTTGTACCATATATAGACCTAACATTTACTGTATTTTCTATTAGTTGTTCCATGTCACCTAAACAAGTTGTTGTCAGCTCTTTTATAGCATCAGCATCTGGATTTGCTAATTTTTTTGATATATTATTTAACTCTTTAAAGGGGTCAGCCTGTGTTGGGTCAAATCCAAGACTACTCAATTTAACATTATAATCTACACTTATTCCTTGAGCTATATCCATACTCAAAGAGTCATTTAATTTATTAAGATTTAGACTAGAATTAAACTTTAAACTCACTGAACCATCAGCATTATCTATACATTCAACAGGAGGTACACCTGTATTTGAACCTGAAAATATGTATTTTCCTTCATGTGTTGCATTTAAAGCATTTGCAATTTCTTTCATTTTTTCATTAGTTGAGTTGCTAAGAGTCTTTAGTTCATCCTCTGAATATGCACCATCACCACTTGCTACTAAATTTTTCTTTATATCTGACAACAACTTTCCAAGCTGATCTAATGAAGTATCAGTAGTCTCTAACCAACTTGCTGTATCTTTACAATTCTCAACATAAGTCTCCATAGTTTTTATTTCACTTTTTGAGTTCAATATTTTTATTGCTTTATATGGATTATCGGATAGTTTGTTTATTTCTTTTGTTGTATTAACTTGTCTATTAACCTTATCTAATCTTTGTAGATTATCTTGTAGCGAGTTTAGATAACTGCTAGACATCATACCTGTACTAACTCTCATTATAAATTCCCCCTTCTATTAAATTATTCCATTTATTACAACATCCAACAGTTGCACAGCTGTTGACATAACTTTTGCACTAGCTTGATAGGAACGTTGTACTTTTATAAGCTCTGTCATTTCTTCATCCAAAGATACACCAGAAACACTCATTCGTGAGCTATCAATATTATTTATAATTTTACGTTGATTCACTTCATCTTGATTCACCTTTTTAGAATCTAAACCTACTACTTCTGCAAAAGCTTTATAGTGGTCACTTATTGTACTTACTTTTCCACCAACTGCCCCAATATCTATTTTTTCATCTTTTAGCTTAGCAATCTTTGAAGCCTCATCAGCAGTAAGCTTTAATTCATTTGGGTTACTCTTTATAGCTGGATTTACCTTTATGATATCTTCACCAGCTACATTTGACGTTATAAAAAAATCTGTTACTGTTATTCCAGCAGATGTATTATAAACATCATTTATTTGTTTAGCTAATCCATCAGATACGTCTTTTAAATCGCTTTTATATGTATCAATCTTACCATGCATTTCAAACAAGCCTTGTAAGGTTCCTGATACACCTGTTTTCCAAGTTCCATCTGCATTTTTTAATTCATTAAGTTCTAATTTTCCATCTGCAAGCATACTTTTAACATCACCATTTTCAAGGTCTAATTTAAAACTTAAGTCATCTAATATTCTATCTCTTTCATCAAGCAAATCATTTGGAGTAGAGCCAGAACCAGATATAACATCAATAGATTTATTCAAATCTTCAAGACTTTTTAACATGTCATTTATCTGTTTTATCTCAGAGTCTATATTATCATCTATATCTCCTTTTAACTTATCAAGTTTCTTATAACTCTCACTTATTAAAGTTGCTAGATTTGATGCATTTTCTACCACCAGACTTTTTTTACTATCACTATTGATATCTTTTGCTAATGATTCCCATCCTTTAAAAAAATCATCTATTCCTGCAGATATACCATAATCTGATGGTTCATTTATTATAGTTTCTATAGTATTATAATAGTCATACTTTGAAACTGTATTACCATATTTATGAGCTTCTGCTCTAAATTGGTAATCATAAAAACTATTTCTAGCTCTTGTTACATTTGTTACATGCACACCTGTACCTAATTGACCTCTTCCAATTGCATTGTTCAAACTAGGCATATACATTGGACTATTTGTTGCAAATTCTGTCCTTTGCCTAGAATAACCTTCTGTATCTAGATTACTTATATTATGAGAAATTGTCTGTATTGCTTTTTGATGCGCATTCATTCCTGAATTAGCTGTATTTAAAATGGAAAATAATCCTGCCATATTTCTCCTCCCAATATTTATTTTCTAATATTTCCATAAGAATTATAAGTTGTAGTTTGTTTATCAGCTGGTTTTATAAAATTAATCATTTTTTTCGTAAAAATAAGTTCTTTCTTTATCAGAGAATCATTTGATTCTTGTTGATTTTTAGCTAAAGCAATAATGTGCTTTAAGTCTGTATATATTTCTTTTAAATATTCATCATTACTATTTTCAACAACTTCACTCATTGAAATATCATCATTAAAAAGTTGTCTTCTCTTTATCTCTATAGATGCAAGTTCTCTACTAATATCTTCTAGCTCAGGATTTAACCTATTTAAATTTTCTATATCTTTTACAACTATATAATCAAATTGTTCTTTTAATAATTCCATCATATTATTAAGTATCTTTTTTTCTTCATATATTATAACTTTTAAGTCTGTAATCATGACTTTATCCTCGCATATCCTCTATCATTTTTTTCGCAATTTCTTCTGGTTTTATTTTGTAAGTTCCATTTTCCAATGCATTTTTTATTTCATCGATTTTTTTATTTCTAATAGTCTCATCACTCATATTTGATACACTTGCCATTTCCTTTGCAAATTTAGATAGCTCTATCTTGTCTGTTTTACTAGTTTTTTGAACTTCTTCCACTTTTTTTACACCTGATGTATTCTTTAAATAATTATTCACTACAATATTTGAACTTACATTTTTAATATCCATAGTTTCACCTCCAAAATTACATACTTATAATTTAGTTATCGCTCAGAAAACAAAAACATTTATATGATTTAAACATATTTTAAATTTTTTATAAAAATATCCCCTTAGCTAAACTCATACAGAATAGCCTAAAGGGATACTATTTAAAATGCTAATTTATATCTGAATCTTCTATTTTAGATAATCTTACAGATAATTTCTCATTTGTAATAATGCTTTCTCCATAAGCAAACAATCTATCATTTGCATATATATCTAATTTTTCATCCACATTCTTATTTAGTTTTATTATAGAGCCTTCTTTTAAATCTAATATATTTTTTATTGTTTCTGTTGTGTTTCCTATAGAAACAGCTACGTTTACTTTTGCATTAAAAACATTTTGATTTTCTTCTATAACACCAGTCTTTTCTTCTATTAGTTGCCCAAAATTCAATTCATATATATCCTCTTTTTTGCTATTCATAAAATTTTTCTCCTTGTATAACCTTATCTATACATATCTATCAACAAGCCTTGTATCATATCAACAGTAGAAACAATATCTATGTTTTCTTTTTCTTCACTAAGTAACTTACTAGTCATATCCTCAAGTTTATTGTCAACAATCTTTACATTCTTATAATACTGATGCTCCCAAAAGCTACTATTTTTATCAAGTGAATACATGTTATCTACAACAGATTTTAGGTATTCTTTTACTGCATTTTTATATATACTAATATCGCCATAGTTTTGAGTAAGTACAAGCCTTTCCCCTGCCTTTTTTACACTTTCCAGATTTCGTTTTATATCTTCTATTGAAGAAGATTGTTTTACAGAGTTTAAGTTATCATAAAATTTATTATTTTCTTTCAGTTTCTTAACCTCTATATTTCTACTTGGACTTATGTTTAGTTTATCTATATTTATACCCATAATAAAGCCTACCCTCTATAATATTTCATAACCTTAGGAATATAATTTTGTGTTTCTTTTGGCATTTTATACAAGTCAGAAATTGATTCTACCCCTCTACTTTTCATCCTTCCAGGACCACCATTATATGCCATTAATCCCATTTCTATGCTCCCTCCAAACATATCAATATATTCCTTAATGTGTCTAGTTCCAGCATCTATATTTTGCTCTATATTAAAAGGGTCTGTAACACCCAAATCTCTGCAATTTTCTGGCATAAGTTGCATAAGACCCTTCGCACCAGCAGAAGATACAGTATTTGGATTAAAATCCGATTCAACTTTAATTATTGCTTTTATAAGATTCGCATCCACATTATATTTTTTTGATGCTTGCTCTACAGCATTTTCAATTCTTGACTTTACATTTTTATCTTTTGTATCAACGTCTATAAACCTACTAGCTGTATTATTTACTACATTATCAAGCTCGTTAAATAAATTTTCAGAATTAGACAATAAATTATATCCATTAGAAGTCTGTTGATTATTTTGTGACAATGCTTTTAACAATGTCATCATAATCATATCAAATCCAGATGAATTATTATATGTACAGTTACACTGATTTGTAGTGTTGCTACCAGATAATTGAGTCAATGCCAATATATTAATTAATGAACTTATCTCATTCAATATAAAACTCCCCTTTCTAAATTTTATAAACATCCAATCTAAACTGATAGAACAGATTTCCACCAATATTCATGCTCTATATACCATTTAACTGTTTCTTTTATACCTGAATCAAAATCATATTTTGCCTTCCAACCTAACTCATTCTCTATTTTAGATGGATCAATAGCATATCTTAAATCATGACCAGGTCTATCATTTACATAGGATATTAAATCCTCAGATTTACCTAAAAGATTTAATATAGTTTTTACTACTTCTATATTACTTCTTTCATTATGACCACCTATATTATAAACCTCACCTATATTACCTTTATGTATTATTAAATCTATAGCAGTACAATGGTCGTATACATGTAACCAATCTCTTACATTTTCTCCATTACCATACACTGGCAAATCTTTATCTTCTAAGGCATTTAAAATCATAATAGGTATTAATTTTTCAGGGAAATGATATGGTCCATAATTATTTGAACATCTAGATATGGTTGTTGGCAAGCCATATGTTCTATAGTAAGAGTTCACCAATAAATCTGCTGATGCTTTAGAGGCTGAATAAGGAGAACTTGGATTGATAGTAGATTGTTCTGTAAAAAATAAATCCTTTCTATCAATTGGTAAATCACCATAGACTTCATCTGTAGAAATCTGATGATACCTTTTTACTCCATATTTCATAGATGCATCTAGAAGCACTTGAGTTCCTATAATATTTGTTTGGATAAATAATTGTGGATTTTCAACTGACCGATCCACATGAGATTCAGCAGCAAAGTTAACAACCATATCAAATTTTTCTTCTTCAAATAAATTATATACCTGTTCTCTATCTGAAATATCTCCCTTAACAAATTTATAATTGGGCTTGTCTTGTATTTCTCTTAATGTTTCCAAGTTACCAGCATAAGTCAACAAGTCTAGATTAACAATAAAATAATCTACATACTTATTAAGCATATAATGTACAAAATTACTTCCAATAAATCCTGCTCCTCCAGTTATTAGTATTTTTTTCATATTTTTCTCCTAAATGTTAATTCTAATAAATTTTATTAACGTTCTATACAAATATCTTTAAAACTTTTTTGTTTTTTGTCCTTTGCTGATAGGAATAGTTCTTCAATTCCTTGTAAAGGCCACTCAATCGATATTTGCTTATCATTCCATATAAAACCACTCTCAAATTCTGGATAATAATAATTTGTACACTTATAACTAAATACTGCTTTTTCTGATAAAACTAAAAATCCATGTGCAAATCCTTCTGGAATATAAAATTGCTTTTTATTTTTATCAGACAGTATTATTCCTTCCCACGCTCCAAATGTTTGTGAATCTTTTCTTAGGTCAACTGCAACATCGAAAACTTCTCCCTCTGTAACTCTGACTAATTTTCCTTGAGGATATTTAGTTTGAAAATGCATTCCTCTTAAAACACCTTTTCTCGAGCTAGACTCATTATCTTGAATAAAACACATATCAAGACCCTGCTCTATAAAATCCTTCTTATTGTAACTTTCCATAAAATATCCTCTTTCATCACAAAACGCATTTGGTTCGACTATATATAATCCGTCTATTTTTGTCTTTATAAAATTAAATTTTCCCATTATAACAAACTCCCTTAATAAAATTTATAATAAATTTTATTTACCATAATTACATATCTTCACTAGCCAAATTTAATAGATATTGACCATACTCAGTTTTTATCAGTGGTTTGGCTAATTTCATTAATTGTTCTCTACTTATGTATCCTTTTGTATATGCAATCTCTTCTAAACATGCTATGTACAATCCTTGTCTTGTTTGAACCACTTCGACATAGTTAGAAGCATCTAATAGACCTTTATGTGTACCAGTATCAAGCCAAGCCATACCTCTTCCTAGAAGTTCTACCTTTAATTTTCCTCTTCTTAAATATTCATTATTTATCGAAGTTATTTCTAATTCACCTCTATCTGATGGTTCAACAAGCTTTGCTATTTCTACAACATCATTGTCATAAAAGTATAACCCTGGTATAGCATAATTAGATTTAGGTATTTTAGGTTTTTCTTCTATTGATAAAACATTAAAATCTTTATCAAATTCTACAACACCAAACGCATTTGGATTACTAACATGATATCCAAATATAGTTGCTCCAGTTCTTTTAACTGCATTCTCTAATCTTTCACTAAATCCATACCCATAAAATATATTATCACCTAATACAAGAGATACACTATCATTTCCTATAAATTCTTCTCCTATTATAAATGCTTCTGCAATCCCATTTGGTTTCTCCTGAGTTGCATATGTTATTTTAAGTCCTAATGAACTTCCATCTCCAAATAATTCCTCAAATGCTGTTATATCTCTTGGTGTGGATATTATTAGTATATCTTGTATCCCTGCCAACATAAGAACTGACATAGGATAATATATCATTGGTTTATCATATATTGGAAGTGTTTGTTTTGATATACATTTTGTTATAGGATATAGTCTTGTTCCAGACCCTCCTGCTAAAATAATTCCCTTCATATTTATTCCATCCTTAAAATTGTTTTTGTCATATTATGATTATCGGATAAATAAAAGAAATATTTATATTTTATGTAATATCTTATTTTATTTTCTACAATCAGTATATTTATTTCCTATCTATGTCATATACTTTTAGATACTCTTCAATAGACTCTTCCCATACTCTAAACGAATTTAATCCTATTAATTTTAACATAAAATTATCTAGTACAGAGTATTGTGGCCTTTGAACCTTACTTTTAAAATCACTACTTTTAATTGGATTTACTTTTATATCTATATTTTTTAATTCAAATATCTTTTTAGCAAAATCATACCAACTGCATTGCCCTTCACATGTGGCATGATAAACTCCATAATTCTCTGTCTCCATGATTCTTATTATAACCTTTGCTAAGTCTACTGTACTTGTTGGACTTCCAAACTGGTCATTAACCACATTAACTTCTTTGTTTTCTAAAGAAAGTTTTATCATAGTCTTTACAAAATTATTCCCATCACCATATAGCCATGCTGTTCTCAATATAAAGTACTTATGTGAGAATTGTTCCACAAATTTTTCTCCCATAAGTTTACTTTTTCCATACACAGAATTAGGTTCAGTTTTATTATCTTCTCTATATGGATATTTAGAAAAACCATTGAATACATAGTCAGTTGATATATGAACAAGTTTAGCATTAACTCTTTCTGATGCGATTGCTAGACTTCTTGCTCCTAATGCGTTTATTTTATATGCAATTTCTATATTATCTTCACATACATCAACCTTCGTGTATGCTGCACAGTTTATAACTACATCAGGTTTGTTATATAAAATAAAATCATCTACATTAATTTGATTAGATATATCCAAATCATCTCTTGTTGTAGCTAATATAGTATATTTTGGTTGATTCATACTTTGATTGATTGATTTTAATTGGTTGACCAATTCTTTTCCTAATTGGCCATTAGACCCTGTTATTAATATTTTCATTAATTATTTTCATCCTCCAGTAAATATTCAATTCCTCTTAATAATTAATTATAACATAGCTTATATTTTGACTTGCGTAGAATATATTTTTATGTAAGTAAAAAAGAGATGTAATATCAAATGATTATCATCATATTATTACATCTCTCTAAGTCTAAATATTTAAAATATATGTTTTAATTACCAATTAATTATCAGAATCCTATCTAAAATACTTAACTCCAGATTCAAATATCTTTTGGTCTTTTTCACCTATGATATTCTTAAATACTTCCCCACCAATTCTCTCAGAATGTCCCATTTTACCAAACACTCTACCATCAGCACTAGTTATACCTTCAACAGCATAGAATGAACCATTTGGATTAAACTCAATATCATAAGTAGCTTCATTATTAAAATCAACATACTGAGTTGCTACTTGTCCATTAGCAATTAATTCTCTCATAACATCTTCACTAGCAACAAATTTACCTTCTCCATGAGAAATTGCTATATTGTGAATATCTCCAACATTAGTTTGAGCTAACCAAGGAGATTTATTAGATGAAATTCTAGTTCTAGCAATCTTAGCTTGATGACGGCCAATATTATTGTAAGTAAGTGTTGGTGCACTTTCACTTGGAACTCTTATTTCTCCATATGGAACTAAACCTAACTTAATTAACACTTGGAATCCATTACAGATACCTAACATTAGACCATCTTTTTGAGTTAAAAACTCATTTATAGCTTCTTGAACTCTAGGGTTTCTAAATACAGTAGCTATAAATTTACCAGAACCATCTGGCTCATCACCAGCACTAAATCCTCCTGGTAACATTATTATTTGAGAAGATTTTATTTCATTCACTATTGTATCTATAGAATCTTCTATGTCTTTATAAGTTAAATTCTTAAATACTCTTATATTTGCATTAGCCCCTGCTCTTTCAAATGCTCTTGCAGAATCGTATTCACAGTTTGTTCCAGGGAATGCTGGTATAAATACTCTTGGAGTAGCTATACTTAATGATGATTTTTTAGCTTCTCCTTGTGATATATAGCTTATAGTCTCTATTTTTGATTTTACTTCTTCTGTTTTAGTTGGGAATATAGGCTCTAAAGTACTACAATGCGCTTTATATAATTCATCTAATAAAAGTTCTTCGCCTTTAATGAATATACTAGCATCTTTAACTGTACTTCCAAGCACTATGTAATTATATTCATCTAACATGCTCAAATCATCATTTGCTAATTCAAGTACTATATTTCCATAACTAGCTTCAAATAATTTATCATCTGTACATACTTTTTCAGCTTCTTCACTAAACTTAAATCCTATTTTGTTACCAAAAGCCATTTTACTTATTGCTTCTCCCACACCTGCAAATCCTAATGCATATGTTGATAAAACTTTATTTCCATGTATAAGTTCTCTTACTTTATCTAAGTTTTTCTTTAATTCTTCAAAGTCTATAACATCATTTTCTGATTTATTTACACATAACATTACTACTTTTGAATCTGCTTTTTTAAATTCTGGAGATACTACTTTCTTAGCGTCTACTGTATCAACAGCAAATGAAACTAATGTTGGTGGAACTTCAATGTCCTTAAATGTACCAGACATACTGTCTTTCCCACCTATAGCAGGTATCTCAAACTTACTTTGTGCATAAAATGCTCCTAAAAGTGCTGAGAATGGTTTACCCCATTTTTCTGGATTGTTACCAAGTTTTTCAAAGTATTCTTGGAATGTAAGTCTTGTTGTGCTGTAATTTCCTCCAATAGCAACTAATTTACATACAGATTCTACTACTGCATATAAAGCTCCATGGAATGGACTCCATTTTCCTACTTTTGGATTATATCCATAAGTCATTATTGTAGAAGTATTAGTCTCTCCACCAAGAACTGGTATCTTAGCAACCATACCTTGAGTTGGAGTAGCTTGGTACTTTCCACCAAATGGCATAAGTACTGTATTACCACCAATTGTATTATCAAACATCTCTACTAATCCTTTTTGAGAACAAACGTTAAGGTCTGATAATACTTTTGTAAATTTATCTTTCATACTTGCAGATTTAACATCTTTTACTATTTCATTAGAAGCAAAGAATGTATTTTCTTCATCTACTTTAGCAACATGAACATCAGTAGTTTGTTTTACTCCATTTGTATCCAAAAACTCTCTATTTATATCAACAATTGCCTTTCCATTCCAGAACATTCTTAAATATCCTGTGTCAGTTACTGTAGCTACATGTGTAGCTTCTAAGTTTTCTTCTACAGCTAATTGTATAAATTTATCTTTATTTTCTTTTTTTATAGCTACTGCCATACGCTCTTGTGATTCTGATATTGAAAGTTCTGTTCCATCAAGTCCATCGTATTTTTTAGGAACTAAGTCTAAATTTATATCTAAACTATCAGCAATCTCACCTATAGCAACACAAACTCCACCTGCTCCAAAGTCATTACATCTTTTTATCATTTGAGCAACTTCTTTATTTCTAAAGAATCTTTGTATTTTTCTTTCGTTAGGAGCATCACCTTTTTGAACTTCCGCACTACAAGTTAATATTGACTCTTCACTATGTTCTTTAGATGAACCAGTTGCACCTCCACAGCCATCTCTTCCTGTTTTTCCTCCAAGAAGAACTATTACATCTCCTGCTTCAGGTCTTTCTCTTACTACATTTTCTTTTGGTGCTGCTGCTATAACCGCACCTATTTCCATTCTCTTTGCAACAAAGTTTTCGTCATATACTTCTGCAACTTGTCCAGTTGTAAGACCTATTTGGTTACCATATGAGCTATATCCATGAGCTGCTTCTGTAGTTATTTTTCTTTGCATAAGCTTTCCAGGTAAAGTGTCCTCTAAAGTTGTTCTTGGGTCAGCACTTCCTGTAACACGCATTGCTTGATAAACATAGCTTCTTCCTGATAATGGGTCTCTTATAGCTCCACCTAAACAAGTAGCTGCTCCACCAAATGGCTCTATTTCAGTTGGATGGTTATGAGTTTCATTTTTAAACATTACTAAATATTTTTCCATCTTTCCATCAACTTCAACATCTACATTTATACTACATGCATTTATTTCTTCACTTTCGTCTAAATCATTTAACTTACCATTTTTCTTTAATTCTTTTACTGCAACTGTAGCTATATCCATTAAGCATATATCTTTGTGTCTGTTTACATATACATTGTCTCTTGAGTTAAGATACATTTGATACGCTTCTTTTACTATATCATTAAACTTACCATCTTCTATTTTTACATTTTCTATTTCAGTCATAAAAGTAGTATGTCTGCAATGATCAGACCAATAAGTATCTAAAACTTTTATTTCTGTTATAGTTGGGTTTCTCTTTTCTGCATCTTTAAAGTATTTTTGAACATGTTGTAAGTCTCCTAAAGTCATTGCTAACCCTTTGTCACTTACAAATGATTTTAATCCATCTTCATTTAAATCTATAAATCCATCTAATATTTCAACTGATGTTGGTATCTCAGTTTCCATTTTTAATGTTTCTGGTTTTTCTAAAGATGCTTCTCTACTATCCACTGGATTTATGCAGTAATCTTTTATTTTGCTAAATTCTTCATCAGTTATTTTACCTGATAATATATAAACCTTTGCTGTATTGATAGCAGGTCTTATACCTTGATTTACTATTTGGACACATTGAGCTGCCCAGTCACCCCTTTGGTCATATTGACCAGGTAGGAATTCTATTGCAAATACTCTTTCTCCATTTAATTCTGGTATTTCCTCATAGTATACTACATCTAGATTTGGCTCAGAAAAGATTGTCTTTGCTGCATTTTCGTAAACATCTTCTGATATTCCTTCTACATCATATCTATTTAATATTCTTAAATCTTCTATACTACTTATGTGTAAACTTTCCACTAAATCCTTTTTTAAAGCTTTAGCCTCAAGGTCAAAACCTTCTCTTTTTTCAACTAGTACTCTTCTAACCATTGAGTCTTTATTTTCAGTATTCAACATACCTTATCCTCCATTTTAGAAAAATTATCTTCCTATGTCTGTTCTATAGTGCATCCCTTCAAAGTTTACTTTCTTTATATTTTCATAAACTTTTTCTGCTGCATCCTTAACTGTAGTTGATTTTGCAGTTATACCAATTACTCTTCCTCCATTAGTAACTAAATTACCATCAAGCATCTTAGTACCACTGTGGAATACTACTATATCATCATCCAAATTTTCAAGACCAGTTATAACTTTTCCTTTTTCATAACTGTCTGGATACCCTCCTGATGTAAGCATAACACATACAGCTTCATCATCACTATAATTTATTTCTATGTCTTTTAACTTGTTGTCAAGTATAGCTTCCATTATTTCATGTAAATCTGTTTCTAATCTAAATAAAACAGATTGTGTTTCAGGGTCTCCAAATCTTACATTATATTCAAGTACTTTCTCTCCATCATCAGTTATCATAAGACCAACAAATAAAATACCTTTAAAGTTAAGTCCATCTTTTTTGAATCCTTCTAATGTTTTTTCTAGTACTGTTTCTTTTACTTTATTTGCTAATTCTTCTGTATAGATTTCACTAGGTGAAAAAGTTCCCATTCCACCTGTGTTCGGTCCTTGTTCATAATTGTTTACCTTTTTATGGTCTTTTGCACTTGCCATAGGAACTATTGTATCATTGTCTACAAATGCCAAGATGGAAGTTTCTATACCTTTTAAAAATTCTTCAATTACTATTTTATCTCCAGCAGTTCCAAATTTCTTATCTGACATCATTTCTTTTAAAGTTGCTATAGCATCTTCTCTATTTTCAGGTATTACAACACCTTTTCCAGCAGCTAATCCGTCCGCTTTTATTACTACTGGATACCCAAAGCTATCTATTTCTGATATAGCTTCTTCTAAGTTTGTATATTCTTTATATTTTGCAGTAGGTATGTTATGCTTTATCATAAAATCTTTTGAAAAAGCTTTACTTCCTTCAAGTTGAGCACATTTTTTATTAGGTCCAAATACTCTTAAACCTTCTTTTTCAAACTCATCTACTATTCCCATAACTAGTGGTACTTCTGGACCTACTATTGTTAAACCTATTTTGTTTTCTTTGGCAAACTTTAAAAGTCCTTCTATATCAGTATCACCTATATTTACACATTCTGCTACATTTGCAATTCCTGCATTACCTGGTGCACAATAAACTTTTTCTACATTTTTTTCATTGCTTAATTTCCAGCATATAGCATGTTCTCTTCCGCCACCGCCTACAACCAATATCTTCATAATATCCTCCTTAGTGTTTGAAGTGTCTTATTCCTGTAAATACCATAACCATATCATACTTATCACAAGCTTCTATTGAATCTTTATCTTTTATAGAGCCACCTGGCTGAACTACTGCTGATATTCCATATTCATGAGCTAATGTTACACAATCATCAAATGGGAAAAATGCATCTGATGCTAAAACAGCTCCTGTAAAATCTTTATCTTTATTATTTTCAAGAGCATTTTTTAATGCCCAAATTCTTGATGTTTGTCCACAACCTAGAGCTAGAGTTTGACCATTTTTTACTATTGCAATTGCATTTGATTTCATATTTTTTACTACTCTCATACCAAATTCCATATCTTTAAGTTGTTCATCTGTTGGTTTTGCTTTTGTTACATTTTCGCTTTTTTCTGCTAATGTATTATTTCTATCTTGTATCAATAATTTTCC
This sequence comes from Clostridioides sp. ZZV14-6150, assembly GCF_020657875.1. NCBI lineage: Bacteria > Bacillati > Bacillota > Clostridia > Peptostreptococcales > Peptostreptococcaceae > Clostridioides > Clostridioides sp. ZZV14-6150. The sequence goes on from NZ_JAGWDA010000005.1 coordinate 105,748, forward strand.
ATCTAAGTATTTCATTTCATATGGCTGTAAACTATTTTCTATCTTAGCTAATTTTAAGATTCTTAGGTTTTTCTTTTGTTTAAGTATCTCTAATGCTTCTGGTTCAAAATCATACGCTACTACTATTTCTAAGAATATTTCATTTAATTTCTCTGCTGTAGCTTTGTCTATAGTAGAGGTTATTCCTACTATTCCACCAAAGATTGATACTTTATCTGCTTCATAACATTTTGTATATGCTTCAAAAGCATCTTTTCCTAATCCTACACCACATGAATTAGCATGTTTTATAGCTACTGAAACTACTTCTTCACTGTCTTTAAATTCTCTCATAACTTCTAAGCAACCATGTAAATCATTTAAGTTGTTGAAAGAAAGTTCTTTACCACCTAGTTGTTCATAATTTAATATTGGATTTTTTGCATTTGATTGTGAATATAAGAAACCATTTTGATGTGGATTTTCTCCATATCTTAAAGTTTGCTCTTTTTGGAAAGTTAAATTTAATATGTCAGGATATGTATCTCCTACTTCTCCAGCAAAATAGCTAGATATTAAAGCATCATATCTTCCTGTAGTTGAGAAAGCTTTATATGATAATTTTTTTCTATCTTCTAATGTCATTGTGTCTGTTTTTAATTTTTCTATTATAGAATCATAATCTTTTATATCTACTACTACTATTACATCTTTATAGTTTTTAGCAGCAGAACGTATCATAGATGGTCCACCGATATCTATATTTTCTATCATTTCATCATGGCTTTTTCCAGCTTTTAAAGTTCCTTCAAAATCGTATAGATTTACAGCTACTAAATCTATTGAATGTATTTTATGTTCATTTACAGTTTCTACATGAGATTCTTTGTCTCTTTTGTAAAGTATTCCACCATGTATATATGGATTTAATGTTTTTACTCTTCCATCCAATATTTCTGGGAAGTTTGTAACATCTTCAACTTGCATTACATTAACTCCATTTTCTTTTAATGTCTTAAAAGTATTTCCTGTAGATATAATTTCATAATCTAATTTATTTAATTCTTTAGCAAATTCAACTACACCTGTTTTGTCAGTTACACTTATTAAAGCTCTCTTACTCATTTATAAACACTCTCCTACCTTGAAGTTTTAATTTATTTTCACAAAAAAGACTTAAACTCTCTTCCAAAATCCTATGTTCAACTTCTAACACTCTTTTTGCAAGTGTTTTTGCATCATCATCTTGATTTACCTTAACTACATCTTGCATTATTATTGGTCCAGTGTCAGCACCTTCATCCACAAAATGAACTGTAGCACCAGTTACTTTAGCCCCATAATCTATTACTCCCTGATGGACTCTTTCTCCATAGAATCCAGCTCCGCAAAATGAAGGAATTAATGATGGATGTATGTTTATCATTTTGTTTCTAAACTCATTAACCAGTTTTGGGCTGATTATTTTTAAATAACCAGCCAAAACTACTAAATCTATTTTATTTTCTTTAAGAATTTCTATTATCTTGTCTTCATTAGTTTCGCAAATTGCCTTTATGTTATGATTTTTAGCTCTCTCTAAACCATAAGCATCTTGCTTACTTGAGATAACTACCTTAACCTGACCTTTTATCTTTCCAGACTCAGTACCATCTATAACTGCTTGTAAATTTGTTCCTCCACCAGATATTAAAACTCCTATATTTAGCATAATTCTACACCTTCATGACTATCTACTACTTCACCAATTATATATGCTTTATCTTCTAATAATTCACTATACTTTTTATCTACATAAGAAGCATTGTCATTTTCTCTATTATTTATAAAGTTTACAACATCGTTGGCATTTTCTTTATCTACTATTAAAACTAGTCCAATACCCATGTTAAAACTCTTATGAAGTTCTCTCTCATCTACAGCATTAAAACCTTCTATCATTTTGAATATAGGAGGTTTCTCCCAAGATTTTTTATTTATATCTAATCCTAATCTTTTAGGTATAACTCTTGTTATATTTTCTATAAGCCCTCCACCAGTTATGTGAGCTATAGCTTTTATATCATGTTTAGCCAATACATCTAAAGCTAACTTAACATATATTTTAGTTGGTGTTAAAAGTGCTTCCCCAACTGTCATTCCTAGTTCTTCTACATATTGTTCCATCTTATAATCATAAGTTTCTAAGAATATCTTTCTTATGAAAGAAAATCCATTACTGTGTACTCCACTTGAAGATATACCAACTAATACATCTCCTGATTTAACATCATTTCCAGAAACAATCTTTTCTTTGTCTGCTATACCTACAGAGAATCCTGCTAAATCATAATCATCATCTCCATACATTCCAGGCATTTCAGCAGTTTCTCCACCAATTAGTGCACAACCAGACATCTTACAGCCGTCTGCTATTCCGCCAACTACTTTTTCTATATGCTCAGGAACTAATTTTCCAAGAGCTATATAATCAAGGAAAAATAATGGCTTAGCACCTTGACATATTAAATCATTTACACACATTGCAACTAAATCTATTCCAACAGTATCATGCTTGTCCATCATTTGAGCTATTTTTAACTTAGTCCCAACACCATCTGTAGATGCAAGCAAAACTGGTTCTTTCATCCCTACAAAATCTTTTAAACTGTATAATCCACTGAAATTACCTAAATCTCCAACTACATTTCCATCATAAGTTCCTTTTATTTTACCTTTTATAAGGTCTACTGCTCTATTTCCTTCATCTATATCTACACCTGATTCTTTATATGTTAACATGAAAGTAGTTCCTCCTTATCAATTTTCTTAACTGGGTATTCTCCATCAAAACAAGCTTTACAGAAAGTAGACTTATGTTCTGCTGCATCTAACATTCCTTCTATATCTAGGAATTTTAAACTATCACATCCAATATATTCTCTCATTTCTTCTACGTTGTTACTTGATGCAATTAACTTAGAGCGATTTGGAGTATCTATTCCATAATAACAAGAGTAAGCTACTGGAGGAGATGTTATTCTAAGATGAATTTCTTTTGCTCCTGCTTCTCTTAAAGATTTTACTAACTGTTTAGATGTAGTTCCTCTTACTATTGAATCATCTACTAAAATTATAGATTTTCCTTTTATTACTGTTGAAAGAGGATTTAATTTTATTTTTACAGCTATTTCTCTTTCTTCTTGTGTAGGTTTTATAAATGTTCTTCCTACATATCTATTTTTAACTAGACCTTCACTTATTTTTAATCCACTAGCATTTGCATAACCAATAGCCCCTGGCCAACCTGAATCAGGAACTGGAACTACTACATCTGCTTTTACATTTTCATCTTGAGCTAATCTTTCCCCACATTTAATTCTGAATTCATATGCATTTACATTATCTATAGTTGCATCATTTCTTGCAAAGTATATGTGTTCAAATATACAACTTTTCTTAACTGGTTTATAATTTTCTGAGTAAAAATATGATTTTAATTCGCCATCTTTAACTACTATTATTTCTCCTGGCTCTACATCTCTTACAACTTCTCCGCCAAGTATGTCTATTGCACAATTTTCTGATGCAAATATATATTCATCACCCTTTTTACCAAGTACAAGAGGTCTAAATCCATGTGGGTCTCTAACTGCAACCAATTCATCTTGACTCATTATTACAAGAGCATATGCACCTTTGATATAGTCCATTGTTACTTTTAAACTTTCTACTATATCACCTTTGTAATATCTTGCAAGTATATATAAAATTACTTCTGTATCTGAATTAGTTTGGAACATATATCCATCTTCTTCTAGCATATCTTTTAAATAATTTGCATTTACTAGATTTCCATTATGAGCTATAGCTAATTGTCTTTTTCTGCAACTTCCAACTAAAGGCTGACAGTTAGAAACATGACTTCCTCCAGCTGTTGAATATCTAACATGTCCAATACCTATATTTCCTTTTAACTTAGATAATTCACTTTCCTTAAAAACATCTCCAACTAATCCCATATCTTTTTTGTACTTAATTTCTCCATCATCTAAAAGAGCTAAACCACAGCTTTCCTGCCCTCTGTGTTGCATAGAATATAAAGAATAATATAGTTCTTTAGTTACATCTTTATTAGAGTAAATCCCTAAAACTCCACACATACATTTGCCTCCTATTTATTATTCATTCTCGAAAGTACTTCCGTATAACCTTCTACAAGGTCTCCAAGGTCTCTTCTAAATCTGTCTTTGTCTAATTTTTCATTTGTGTTTACATCCCAAAGTCTACAAGTGTCTGGTGATACTTCATCTGCCAATATTATGTTTCCTTCTGAATCTTTACCAAATTCTATTTTAAAGTCAACTAACTTTAGGTTTAATTTTAAGAAGAATGCTTTTAGCAATTCATTTATTTTTAGAGTTTCTTCTCTTAAGAATTTTAATTCTTCTCTAGTTGCTAATTTCATTGCCACTGCATAATCGTCATTTAGCATTGGGTCACCATAATCATCATTTTTATAGCTTATTTCAAAGATTGGCTCATCGAAAACTACACCTTCTTCAAGACCAACTCTTTTGCAAATAGAACCAGCAGCAATATTTCTTACTATCACTTCTAATGGTAAAATTTCTACTTTCTTAACTAACATTTCTCTATCTGATAAACTTTTTATAAAGTGTGTATTTATATTATTTTCTTTTAACATTTCAAAGATTATTGTTGATATCTTATTATTTAGTATACCTTTTGAAGATATTTCTGCTTTTTTTTCTCCATTAAATGCTGTTGCATCATCTTTATAATAAACAACATATTCATTTTCATTATCTGTAGAATATACTTGTTTTGCTTTTCCTTCATATAATAACATTTCTGTTACCCCCTTAAATTCTTGTCGTCTTCTAGCACCTTTTGTGCCATTTCTTCTCTATATGATTTCAAATCTTCTTTTAATTTTGGGTATTTTAGAGTCATTATTTGTAATGCCAATAAAGCTGCATTTAAACCTAAATCTATTGTAACTGTTGCAACTGGTATTCCTTTTGGCATTTGAACTATTGATAAAAGTGAGTCTAATCCATCCATAGTTGATGATTTAATAGGCAATCCTATTACTGGAATTAGAGTTTGTGAAGCTATTACACCTGGTAGATGTGCTGCTTTTCCTGCTGCTGCTATTATTACATCTGTATCATCTTCTATTTCTTTTAGGAATATTGAAAGTTGTTCTGGTGTTCTATGAGCAGATAATGCTCTTGCTACAACTTCTATTCCATATTTTTCAAGCAGTTTTATCCCTTCTTCTAATTTTGGATAATCTGATTTTGAACCCATAACTACTGCTACTTTCATTAGACTTCCCCTCTCCGTTTATAAGTTATTTTAAATTTTAAATCATTCGCATTATTATACGAATTATACATCTTAAATTTTATATTAATATACATATATTATCAACTCTTTTTTGAAATTTTTTAAAAAAAATATTCCTTGTATTTTTTTCATTCGCCCTCTTGCGAACTTTATTTACTTTTTTTGATACCTAACAAAATTACTTTTCATTTATTTATTATTTTTTGATAAATAAATATATTTTATATAATTTAGAGTAAACTTACATAATATTTTTTAAATTATAATATTCATAATTCAGTAAGATACTCACTTCTATAAGATATTTACATCAAAATCTATACTAAAAAAGGAAGTTGATTATCATAAATCATCCTCCTTATTCATAGATATACAATTTTATAGTTGTTGACTTACAAAATATCTAGTTTTTAATTTTATTTTACCAATCAATTTATATCTTATTAATAGTTAAATGTCTTTAAATAATTTTTTGTACAATAATGGTATTTCTTGATAATCCAAAATTATAAAGTCAGGTTTATAAACCAACTCCTCTACCCTATGTTCCCTATGATTCATCCAGATACTCTTCCATCCAGCTTTTTTAGAACCTACTACATCATTTTTATAAGAGTCACCTACATAATATGTATTTGCCTTATCTAAATTCATAAATTTCTCAGCCAATCTAAAGATATTAATATCTGGCTTAGAAAAACCAACTTCACTAGAAATAAAAATATTCTCTTCATCAACCCACTTTTCAATATTTAATTGCTTTAATTTCATTCTTTGATGAGAAGATGGTCCATTAGTTATAATTCCAATATTAATATTTTTTTCTTTAGCAAAATTTAAAACTTGCTCCATTTCTGGGATTAGAGTTATTTGTGATTGTTGATATATATACTCATCTTGAAAATTTTGAGCATCTTTTTCTGTAATGGCATTTCCTAATTCTTTAAAAGCTTTCATTATTCTATACACATGCATTTTTTCAATTGGCATCTCTCCACTCTCAGTCAAATGAAATACCTCATCACTATACTTTCTGCTACTTATATATAAATCCTTAACAGAAACATTCTTTATTGAAGAAAACACTTTATCATATGCAATATAAAAAGGTGTTAACTGATTGTATAAAGTATCATCTACATCAAAAATTAAATTAATCAAAATATTAGTCCTCCAAAATTTAATAGTGGTAAATATAATTATAACTATAAATACCTAGTATAACAATACTTACCACTATAAGTCCTATTATTTATTTAAAATTCTAGTAGTTACACCCTTTAGATTATAACATTCTGCATAATCACGTAAAGGACGCTTAATATGGTCTACAACAAATCTTTGACCATCAATGTTATTTTTGCTTAAATTACTATAAAGCACTTCTATCTCTCTTTTAACATCATCATTATTGAATGTATAGTGACCTGCAATATCTAATATCTCATTAGATAGTACTTCATCCTTAAATATTTCTTCAGTAGTTAAACTTTTTTGTTCTCCCATTACCCATTTTCTCCAACGTCCACATTCAATAGCATCTACAAGAAGAACATGTCTAATATTTGAAGTTTTTTCAATTAACCCTTCTTCCTTTAGTTTTCTTTCAACTTCTGCTAGCTTTAAGTATGCTCTAGTCTCTTCAGTACCATATTGAGGAGCAACATTTGTCGCAATAATTTGAGATGGTATATGCTCTAATAAAGTCACATCATCCAAATAATCTCCATTATGTTCTTTTAAACCAACTCCATACTTTTTAGCCATTTGAGCTAAATCATAAGCATTCTTAAAATTAAAAGTTCCTACTTGCTCTGTTTTTCTAGTTAGAGTCCCTGTCTGACCAACTATAAATGTTGGCATTGGTAAATCTCTCTTTTCAAGTTCAACTTTTAATCTAGTTATAAATGTTTCATATGTCTCAGTTGAAGTTAATCCTCCATTTGTTTCCTCTGTCCCAACTTCATATCCTATCTCTGGAAAATTAAGTCTTTTTCTTTCTTTTTCGCAATATTCAATTAATTCTACAGTTCGTTCTAAGACTATATCCAATGGAATCACTTTCCCCATTTCAAATGGATCTTTTGTAGGGTCAATCATTAGTAAATCAAAACCTGCCTCAATATCAGCTAAATAAGATTTTTTTCCTAATTCCATAGCTTTGTCAACAGGTAAATGGTCATTTCTTTCTTTATCTCTTTGCCATGGCCCTCCATGGTCTCTGCATAAGTAATATAAACCATCAAATCCAACTTTATCAGCTATTCTCTTAATATCTCTTGTGAAAGTTTCTTGATTCCAACCATTTACATAGCCTCCACCTAGCTCATCTGCATCTACTTGATTTCTACTGGCAATAAACATTAAAGGAAAATCATCATCTTTCGCTAATTCAAAACTCGCTTGTAACAAATTAGGTGACATAGGACCAATCCCTAAAAGTGTTGCACTTTTCCCCTCTTCTTGTAAGTCTAGTAATCGTTGTACGACAGTTTTTATTGGTAATTTTTTCATTACTATATCTCCTTTTATTCTATTTTTTAAGATGTTTTTAAAGATATTTTTAATAAAATCTTCAATAAAAACATCTTTATGTTATATGTAAAATAAATCAAACTTTATTGAAAAGTATCTTTTATTTTCTTAATTAATGCATCAGATTTTTTAATAATGTCAGACACACTCATTCTTACTACTTTCTTTCCTTTAAAACGCTCCATATTTCTAATCTCAACATCGTTAGTTAATATCACACAGGCTGCTTCTTCAATTTCCTTAGGTGACAACTCATTATCTATTCCAGAACTTCCTTGAGTTTCAACCTTTATTTCTATTCCAAATTTTTTTGCTGATAATTCAAGTGATTCAGCTGACATATAAGTATGTGCTACTCCACTAGGGCAAGATGTTACTGCTACAATTTTCATATCTTCATCTCCTTTAAATTTATAGTTCTACATGCTTTTTTTAAAATTTTATATAAGCTAATTTATTATTTCATATATCTATAATTCTTCGAATATCAATTCAATAGAATCATCTATATCTTCTTCAATTTCTTCATCTTCCTTTACATCTTTCTTTACTAATTTCATCAAGATTGCGACAACAACTGCTCCAGTTAGTACAGATGCTATATAACCCAACCTGTTATCAACAACTGGAAGTACTATCAAGCCTCCCCAAGGAGCATGATTTAAACATCCTAATAAAAAAGCCATAATGTTTCCAATAATTGAACCAGCCATAATACAAGGAATTACTCTAACAGGGTCCGCTGTTGCAAATGGAATAGCTCCTTCCGTGATTCCAACACACCCCATTAGAAGTGATGCTTTTCCTGAATCTCTTTCTTCTTTACTAAATTTTTTTGGGAATAATAATGTTGCTAACCCTAATCCAATTGGAGGTATACAAATCGCAACGCCAACCCCTCCCATTAAGTATGGAAGTGTATCAACTTGTGTTTGAGCAAAAGTCGCAGCAACTTTATTTATAGGGCCACCCATATCAGAAGCTATCATTCCTCCCAAAATACCCCCTAAAGGAATCTTTGAAACACCAGACATTCCATTTAGCCAGTTCGTCATCCATGCCATAAAAGAAGCTATAGGTTCTCCAATTAAAAATACAATTATGCCACCTGTAATCAATGTACCAAGCAAAGGATAAATAAATATGGAACCTAGAGTTCTCATTGTAGGAGCTAATTTTATTTTCTTTAGTTGTAAGACAACAAATCCTGCTATAAATCCTGCTATAATACCACCTATAAAACCAGCATTTACTTCTTTTGCTAAATATGCACCTATCATACCTGGTGCTAGCCCTGGTTTATCTGCCATACTAAATGCTATATATCCACCTAATATTGGGATAAACAAAGCTAGACCTGCAGCACCAATTTGATTTAGTTTAGCTAACCATCCAGTTTCAGGAACAGCAGCTTGCCCACTTAATGTTACTGACAAAGCAAATAATATTCCCCCAGCAACTACAAATGGAATCATATATGATGTTGCTGTCATAAGATGTTTTTGTAAAAACTTTAAAATCCTCACTTTAATCTTCCTCCCCTATCTTTTCTTTTATAAGATTATAAACTGTCTGTTCATCTGACTCTCTAATTTGATTTCTAAAACTCTCATGCATCAATAAACGTGCCAGTTTTGATAAAATCTTTAAATGAAGATTATTCTCATTATCTTTTGTTACTGATATTAAAAATATCAAATCTACTTTTTCACCTTCTTCTGTCCATTCAATAGGAACATCAAGCTTTCCAATTGTAATACAAGAATCTTTGACCCCTATACTTTGACTATGAGGTAGACCTATACCATGCCCAATATATGTTGATAATGTTTCCTCTCTTTTTAAAACATCTTCTAAAAATTGATTTTTATCTCTTAAATACCCCTCTTTTGATACTACATCCACTAATGATGTAATAGCTTCTTCTTTTGAATCTGCTTTCATTTTGAATGAGCATTTTACATTGACTAATTTACTCATACAGTGACCTCCTCCTCATATTTATGAATTAAACCTTCTGCTTCTTCTTTTGTCCTTGCACTTTCTAACATACTAATAAAATTAGTCTTATAAACCATTTTAGTTAAATTAATTATTGCTGGAATTTGCTCTTTTTTATCTCTACTTGCTAGACAAAATATAACTTTAACCTTTTTATCACCAAAACTAATTGGCTCTTTACATATTAGTAAACTTATTGAACTCACTTTAACTAATGAACTATCATTCCCATGTAATAAAGCAAACTCTTCATCTTTTACAGCATAAAAACCTACATTTTTCAAAATATCTATAATATTCTCAGCATATTGTGTTGATACAAAATCACAATCAGCAAGTATATTTGAACTAATTTTAACAGCATCTTCCCACTTCACTTCTTTATCAATTATGTTGATAGTATCAGCCCCTATTAAATCACTTAATTTAAGTTGTCTAGATAATATCCTTTCATCACTATATCCGAGCTCTTGCCATATGATACTCAACACTCTTTTTTGAGCATCTTCTTCTAAGAAATCTAGCCTTTTTTTAATTGATATATAATTAGTCAGGACATTCTTTCTTTTTATTCCTTTTTCTTCAAGTTTTAGATAATCGTTTTCTTGTAAAAATGGATTAATCTCAATAACTACTTTGGGTAAAGTTGTAGCTATCTTTGATGTTGTTATAATGAAATCGATATTTTCCCAGTCCTTATAATCTTGCAATTTATATGCTGGAATACTGTCCAATATATTTATTTGATAATCATTTATTAGAGTATCTTTTAACATAGCAATTACACCATATCCAAATCCACAAACTAATAATATATTTTTATAATTATTTCTCTCGTTTCTTTGTACGCTTCCTAAAAAGTGTATTGCTAAAAGTATTATTTCATTTTCATTTCTTATTTGATTTAACATCCTATTCTTTTGTATAGAAACCTTAGTAGCTTCAAGTACATATTGATATTTATCTGGTATAACATGGAATAGTTCTTCATAGATTTGTATGTTTTGTTTGATTCTTTCTATTAATGGAGCAATATGATTAAGCAAACCTTTATAAAGAATCATATCTTCTTTGAAATCAACACTTAGTATTTCTGACATATTGTAAATTAAATCTTGAACTATTATTTCTGTACTAATCAAATCCATATCTTCATTTAAACTTGCATATTTATTTGTAAAAAACACAAAACTTTTTAACAATAAAATTTGTTCTTTGGTCAATTTCTTTTGAATGATTTGTTCAAATTCTTGGTCAAACTTATTTTCAAAATACGGCTCACTTAATGAAGAAGATTCTAAAGGATGTTTTTCATCTGAATGTATGTACCATGTAAAAAGAAAAATATTTGAAACATACCACGTAAAAGATTCATCATTTAAAGTCCAATCCATTTGGGAAAGTAAATCTGTTGACCAGTTATATATATCATTCAAACAAATTCCTTTGAATATTTGTTCAATAATTTTCACTAAATACTGCTCAAACACACTTAAATCAGACTTTTCTTTACCAAATAGGTAAGAATATGATTTTAATATACTTAATCTTTGTTTATATATAGTGTTTTCATCTCCACTTATTTTGAAAGTCTTATCATATGTAATAGTTATTTTGTTTCTTTCTAATTCATTTGATAAAACATTAAGGTCGTTTTTAATTGAACTTCTAGAAACCTGGAATTCTTTGCTCAACTTTTCTAAATTTAGCTTATCTATTTTAAACATTGATATAATTTTCATAATAGATACTCTCTCAGTTAAAGAAAATACATAGTCATTATTATCTATATATACTACTTGGAAATCTTTAGGAATAATTAATACGCCTTTATTTATCTTTTGTATTAATGGTTTCTTTAGTGACTGTAAAACAATATTTAAATTATTTATGTCATATCTAATTTTTCTTTCTTCTATACTTAGTTGTTGGCTAATCTCCCTATAACTTGTCTTCTCTTTTTCCTTTAGAAAATTCATAATGAGTAACATTCTTCCACTTATCATATTTTCCCTCCTTTCAAAATAATTAGAGTTATTAATACTGCAAATTTTATGTTATTCTGTATATTTTAGTTTTTTTATGTCTAAAAATAGTAACTATCTTTCTATATTCAGAATAATACAATAAAGCTTTAACCACAACTTACAATATTTGAAAATTGTTTTTACAAAATCTGTAGACATATTTTTATCAAAAAATATAATATTTATATTTAAAACTTTATATCATCTACTGATTACAATACATTTTAATATTACATAGTATTTTCAACGCTTTATTGATAACTACTATACATCTATAACTATATGGTCAATAGTTAAATAGTTAAAGGTTTTACTTAAAAGTAAAACTATATCTGAATATTTAACCATACAAGTAAAAAAGGCAAGCTATATATTTAAATTATATAACTTGCCTAAATATTTTATTTTAGAACTCTAATCATTAGATATTTTCAAATTTTTTATTTTATTATCATTATATGTGAATTCTTCAAACTCAGATATTGATAATGGCTTTGAGAAAACATAACCCTGAACATAATCACATCCAATACTTCTTAAGAAATGTACTTGTTCAACTTCTTCAATACCTTCAGCAATTACTTTCATGCCAAGCCTTCTACTAAGTTCAATAACAGATTCTACAACAATTTTACCACGTTCTATATCATTTTTATTCACAAAAAATGAACGATCTAATTTAATTATCTCAACTTTAAAATCCTTTAATATTCCTAATGATGAATATCCAAATCCAAAATCATCTATAGAACATTTAAAACCTTTACTATGAATATCATCTATTACATCAATAGCTTCTGGGCTTTCTAAAAAAATAGATTCAGTAAGTTCTAAGTCTATTAGCCATGTAGGCACATTATATTTATTACATATCATCTCATATTTTTCTAAGAATAATTTATCCTTTAAATGTTGCCTTGATACATTAACAGAAATTATTAATAACTCTTTACATTCTTTTATCCATTTAGAAATCAATTTACATGTTTCTTCAAGCACATACAAGTCTAATTCACATATAAATCCGTTTTTTTCAAAAAGAGGAACAAAATCACTTGGATAAATCATTCCTTTTTCTACACTATTCCAACGAACAAGAGACTCCGCACCTCTAATTTTTCCAGTTTTTATATCAACCTTTGGTTGTAAGCATATAAAAAATTCTTTATCTGCAAGACCCTTTTCCATTAAATTTGATAATTCCTTTTCAAATATCAATCTATTTTTTTCTATATCGCTATAAAAATTAAAATCACTTTTATGAGTTTTATTAAAACTTTTTCTTGCTGTATTTACATGGTCTTGTATTGTTATTAAATCTTCATTATGATTTTCAATAGTGTAAATACCTACTGATATTCTTAAAAAGTATGGGTTTTCTTTGTCTTTATTAAAATAATTAATCTCATTTTCTATTTTATACAATAATTCTAAAACTTCTAATACTGCTCGATTCTTTATAAATAGATAGAATAAGTCTGCATCATGACGACATACAAACTCTTCATCATTAATAATATTCTTTTCCAATACATTATAAATATATTTAAGTGCATTATTTCCTTTTTCACTACCAAAACAATCATTTATTAGCTTAAAATCTTTTATGTTTATTGCTATCATCATGTAGGTGCTATCAGGAGATTTAGAAATTAAAGGTTTTATTAACATACTAAATTTTGTTGAATTAATACCATTTGTTATATTATCTAAATAAGCAATATCTTCGATTTGTTTTATATATTTTCTTCTAATAGTATATAAAATCCATGTTATAATTCCAATAATAAAAATAATTATAAATGTCATTATTATTGTAAAAATGTTTAATTTATTCAATTCACCTAAAACAGCTTCTTCAGGCACTATAAGAACAAAATACCAATCATTTAAATCTTTTGTTACTGGATGATAAGTTAGCAAACACTTTACATTTTTTGATGAAGTTATTATAATTTCTCCTGATTCTTCACTCTTAAAGTCATCCATCATTTTGGGAACCCAATGCTCATTTATAGCACCTCTATATTTATGACTAATATCCTTTATCAACTCACTATTTTTACCTATAAAGAGAGGTTTCCCCTTAGTATTAACAATTTCAATAGTTCCTTCTCCATTAAAACTGTCAATACTAAGAATATTATTCACACTTTCTTTTTGAGAAACGCCGACTAAAATACTAGATACCTCATGTTTATCATCAAATATAGGTACACTGTAGAGTACAACGTCTAGTGACTCTATAAGTTCTGTATATTCTTTACCTTCTATTCCCTTTTTATATGAAACAGTATTCTCTAAGTCCAATTTTTTTCCACTTAAAAACTCTGCTTCACCTTTTAAATCAATTATCCCAATATCAGAATATTCATAACTAGTTTTTCTTTTTGCTAAGTAATCATATCGACTATCGCCTTCATATTGTTTAATAAAATCTGCCATTAGTCTTAAATCAGACAAAATAAACTCAATTTGATTGTCAACATTTGATACAATTTGTGTAGATACATCGTTTAAATAGTTTTTAGTTTGCTTATTAGATATGTTGTACAGTTTTACAGTAGTAAAAACAGTAATTACAAGAATTGAAATAATAAGTGCACATAAAATTATAGACAAAACCATATTGTTTTTTTCGTACCTTGATAATTTCATTTTTTGTCCTCCAAATTATAAGTCCATTTTTAGTATAAATACTAACTCTACAAATTTTATTACTAAAAATCTATCCACACTATATTATAATATTCTATTTACCAATATTCAACAAAACTCCTTTATATTCCAATAATAATTCACGGATAATCTCTTTATTCATTTTATTTATGTAATATTTTCTATTATATTATTGTAGAATATTGTTTAAAAATAAAATTCATAATCTAAATTTATATTTCTATTTATTCAATACTAACAAATTCTATATCCTTAATATCAACAATAGTAAAACAATAGCTTATCATAATGTACAGAGACTATTCTTTGCTCTACTACCTTTGTAAAAATATCAAGATTTTAATCTAAAATTAAAAGGTAGTTTTTAATTATCCTGAAAATAAATTTTATTATATGAATTTCACTATATAAATTTCATTCTAATATACTGCTTTATTATTAATATTATAATACAACTAAAAAATAAATGACTTTAATATGTAACTGTGATAAAATATGACCAATAAATAATTTATAATTTTATTATTCTAATATTTTACATATGAAAGAGAGGAAAAGTAAGTGAGTTGGCAACATATAAAAATACCAAACGGAAATACAGTGATTTTTTGTAATTCATTCATTAGTGGAAAATCATCTACGAATATTATTGTTACACATACTCCTATTGTAACTACGCTTGATTTACAGTTAGCATACGAACCTCTTTCGCAATATGATGTAAATGTCTTTGCCTTTGATTTTTCAGGAACAGGTAAAAGCGGTGGTAATGAAAAAGATTTTTCACGTAATTCAATTGTAAAAGACTTAGACTCTGTCATTGCGTATATAGAAAAGAATTATTCTTCCAACATACATCTATACGGAAATGCAGGTATTGGTGGCATGTTTGCACAGTATTATGCATGTACAAGTAATAAGTTAAAAAGTTTTGCCCAGTTTGCCTGTGTTGATTATAAAAATACGTCAGGGGTAGGTTATTCTTATCCCACTGTTAAATTATTAAACTTTTTCCTCAAACTCCTTCCTAATTTTCATATAACAGTAAAACCACCTAAATATGAAGGTTATAATGAAGCCCATGATAATGCGTTTTACAAAATGATTGAGCAAGACAACCCTAATATTTGGAAAAATAGCACAAAGGTAATGAATACAATGTTAGAATGTTTTGTCGCACAAGATAGTGTAATAAAAAATGGAGTTAATATTCCAACACTTGTTTTTAAAACGCTTCATGACAGATATTTCAAACCTAAGTATTTTGATAGCTATTATAATTCGTTGAGCTGTAAAAAGAAGCTTGTTGAAATTGATGATGTTCATAATAGCTACTATTTAAATAGTGAAAAGTTTTGTCAGACAGTATATGAGTGGTTTATAGAAAATCAATAGAATACAACAAAAATACTAAACATAAAATTCAAGTTTAATGATTAATATATAATAAAGTAAACTGAGTAAGAGGTATAAGTCATTACGACATCTACCTTTTAAAATTCATATGATAAAAACAATCTACCATGATATATTCTACTTGTTTTGAGCTTGCATCCTGTGAAACTAAAAATTATTATTTGACAGAATCACTATAATTCTTTTTTTATTTAACTTATCAAAATAGATAGAGATTATCGCAAGTGTCACAAAAATAGCAACTTTCGTAACCAATTCAGGAATTGGAATATAAATGCCTGCTCGTAGCTGTACAAGAGTTTGTATTGGAAGCATTACCCCAATAACTTTTAATGTTACTAATATCATTCTATATAAAACTAATGAAATATAGCTTTTCTTTTTTATTAATAGATAAATAATAATAAAAACCAAAGGGCTAATAATTCCCATATCAAGCACATAAGTAATTTCTGTAGTATACATTTCTATTCTCTCAAGTGTACTACTTGTAAATAATGAATGTAATACATCTGGTAACCATGCAACAATATTTGAAGTACCTGCTAATATCAAAAACATGTATTCTACCTTTCTTAAATGGAAAGAACAGTTATAGCAAAGTGATATTCCATAAATATCCATCAGTAAAGTAAATAGAGTGAAAAATGAAATTGAAGTTAACAAAATATATACTAGTTGTAACTGATTATGTGCAACACCAAACGAAATACTAAAAGCATAATACAAAACGATACCTAGAATTGTGAGAAAATTTGTTTTTTGTTCTACTGTATCTATATCACGAAATATGTATGAACCAATAACTGGAACAACAATTAAAAACATTACTAAGTCTGAACCTATCAATATAGGTGCCTTGAAATATGAGTCATATTGATAGATACCTGTACCATACATCTCAATAACTTGCCCATATAGGTTTATTGCCTCATATTTATTATCTATAGAGAATGAAAATATTCCACAAACTGTAATGATTAGCAATAGTATGAATATAATGGTTGCTGAAATATTTAGCCAGGTCATTTGTTTTTTCTTTATCATTTGATTTCCTCCCTAAGGTAAAGTATTTAAAGATTCTGAGTGTTGTTAGTTAAGTCAACTGAAAAATACCTTGTGTAAATTATAGTAATAAGTTACTATTTACACTATAGCAACTTATTACTATAATGTAAATAGTAGATTTCACATGAAAGGAATATCTTATGCAAATTAAAAATATGATTAAAAATTTTAGTGGTGAAAGAAATAATGAAGTTCGAGGTATTTTTGCAAGCATATTTATTTTACAGAACCGATTACAAACTATTTTTGATAAAGCAGATGAACATCTTACTTTAAAACAATTTATGCTTCTTACAATGGTAAAGCATGCTGATGAAAAAACTACTTTTACTTATCTTGGAAAACTCTTAGGGTCTTCACGTCAAAATATAAAAAAACTAGCTGTTTCTCTTGAAAGCAAAGGATTTATAGCTATTGAGCATGAACCCAATAATAAAAGAAATACTTCTATTGTATTAACAAAAAAAGCAGATGAATATTCACAAAAAGTACAGGAACTCCATACTGAGAAATTAAACAATATATTTCAAGATTATTCAAATGAAGAAATCAGTCTGTTTTATCAAATGATTACAAAACTATATACAGGAGTTGAAAGAGAAGAAAAACATTATGAGTAAAATAATTATTTATAGCACAAAGTCTAGCTCAACTAAGATATATTATGACTTTGAATTTTACGCATTCCGTTAAAAACATAAATATAACCTAAAAGAATAGTTATACAGCATGATATGTATGAAAACACGTAAAAAATGGACAGAAAAAGAGCTAGAAATGCCCTATTTAAAGGCCTTCTAGCTTACTATTAACTATTCCCACTCTATTGTTCCAGGTGGTTTAGAAGTTATATCATAAACTACTCTATTTACTCCATCAACTTCATTGATTATTCTATTAGAAATTTTCTCTAAAACATCATAAGGCATCTTATACCAGTCAGAAGTCATTCCATCAGAAGAAGTAACTGCTCTTAAACCAACTAAATAAGCATATGTTCTTTCATCTCCCATAACTCCAACAGTCTTAACATCTGGTAATGTTGCAAAAGCTTGCCATATTTCTCTATATAAACCAGCTTTTCTAAGCTCGTCCATATAAACAGCATCTGCTTCTCTTAATATATCACATTTTTCTTTAGTTACATCACCTATAACTCTTATTCCAAGACCTGGTCCTGGGAAAGGATGTCTAAATATTAATCCTTCTTCTATACCAAGCTCTAATCCTATTTTTCTAACTTCATCCTTAAATAGTTCTCTTAATGGCTCAACTATTTCTTGGAAATCTACATCTTCAGGAATTCCACCAACATTATGGTGAGATTTTATAGTAGCAGCACCATTTCCATGTCCACTTTCTATAACATCTGGATAAATTGTTCCTTGAACTAAGAAATCCATTTTTCCTAATTTATTTGATTCTTCTTCAAATACTCTTATAAATTCTTCACCAATTATCTTTCTCTTAGCTTCTGGCTCAGAAATTCCTTTTAATTTAGATAAGAATCTATCTTCTGCATTAACTCTTATTAAATTTATATCGAATTTCTCTCTGAATATTCTTTCTACATCGTCTCCTTCATTTTTTCTAAGCAAACCATGGTCAACAAATATACAAGTCAAGTTATCCCCAATTGCTCTATGAATAAGAACTGCGGCAACAGAAGAGTCAACGCCTCCACTTAAAGCACATAAAGCTTTTTTGTCGCCTATTTTTTCTTTTAATTCTTTTATTTTATCTTCTATAAATGAATCTGTAGTCCAGTCACCTTTTACTTCACATACATTGTATAAGAAATTTTTAAGTATCTTATCCCCTTCTAAACAATGTTCTACTTCTGGATGGAATTGAACTCCATATAGTTTTTGTTCTACATTTTCCATAGCAGCTACTGGACAATCTTTAGTGTTTGCAACTATAGTAAATCCTTCTGGAGCCTTTTCTATTAAATCAGTATGACTCATCCAAACACTATTTGTAGTAATCCCTTCAAATAATAATGATTTTCCATAAGTTATAGATGTTTTTCCATATTCTTTTTCTTGTTTGTTGCCTTTTCTTACAACTCCACCTAATACATGAGACATTATTTGAACTCCATAACATATACCAAGTATTGGTACTCCTAGTTCAAATATTTCTTTTGATATTGTTGGAGAATCCTCTAAGTATGCACTATTTGGCCCACCTGTAAATATTATCCCTTTAGGATTTTTTGCTTTTATTCTTTCTATGCTTGCAGTACATGGAAGTATTTCACAATATACATTGTTTTCTCTAACTCTTCTAGCTATTAACTGATTATATTGACCTCCAAAATCTATTACAAGTACTAATTCATGTTTCATAAATTTACATCTCTCCTTGTATAATATAGTTTTTATATATATTTATTTTAACACAATACAGTCTAAATTATATTAAATCTTTTTACACAAAAAACCTGTATAGTAACTTCCATAATTTCTAACAAAAGTGAAATTACTATACAGGCTTCCAAAATGACCCTTATCTTATAGCCAACACATAGGGAGTATAACTCAGCCTACACATTTACTTAACTAGGTCTTTTGGTATAATAATTTCACTCATAGTCAAGATATTTACGGTATCTTGGTAGAGACTCTCAGACCATATCTCTGAGCATATACGAGTGAGTTTATATTTTATATATTTTTTTCTGTTTACTTTTATTTATTAAGGCTGAGTATTAATTTATCAAAATTTATTACTTATGTCAATAAGTTTTCACTAAATTCTTCTTTTATTCTAAAATTTATATCAGCAAACACTTTTTTTATAGGAATATCTTCATTTTTTGCTATAGTTTTACATTCATTATATTCTGGAGTAGCTTTAACTAATTTATCTTTGTAATACCCTAGTTTTATTGTAACTAATCCATATTCTGTATCTAATTTTACAAACTTTCTATCTAAAATTTCTCTGTTGTACGCATTATATCGTACTCCAAAAGTGCTAGTTTCTAAAAGCAATATTTCAATAAATTTTTCTAAATCTACTTTATTACATAAAATCGATATTTTCGTTGCAGGTCTATTCTTTTTCATATAAATGCTTTCTGTATAAATATCTAACGCTTTCTCGTCTAATATTTTTTCATACAAATAAGAATATACTTCCGAAGACATATCATCGATATTTGCACTAATTTCATAAATTAATTCTTCTTTTTTTTTTCGCCTAATACTGTTCTTAGCATATTAGGTACTTCAAATTTCTTATGACCTATTCCATATCCAATTTGTATTGGAGAAAACTCAAAATCCTCTATAAACTCATCACACAGAACTTTTATTATTGCAGCTCCTGTTGGAGTTGTACATTCTCCTCTTACATTATTTAATTTAATTGGTACACCTCTTAATATTTCCATAGTTGCAGGTGCAGGTACAGGCATGACTCCATGGTCACATTTTACAAATCCTGAGCCAACAGACACTGTACTAGAATAAATCTTATCTATACAAAGTAAATCAACTAATATAGATGCTCCTACGATATCTACAATTGAATCTATAGCCCCTACCTCATGGAAGTGTATCTTATCTATCGTAGTTCCATGAACCTTTGCTTCTGCTTCTCCAATTACCATAAATATTTTTTTAGCATTAGATTTTACATTTTCATTTAAATCACTTTCATCTATAATTTCAAATATATCCACTAAATTCCTGTGAATATGTGTTTCTTTCGTAATTACTTTTACTGTTGTACCTGATATTCCACTTTCATTTTTTGAGCTTATATTTATATTAAATTCATCGCTCATTTTTAGTTTATGAATTTCCTCCAAAAAAATTTCCTTAGGTACACCTAAATTTAATAAGCTTGCAAGGGTCATATCCCCTGATATACCACTTACTATATCAAAATAAAGTATTTTTTCACTCATATATTTCTCCTCAGTTTTAATAATGAAAAATCTAATAAACATTAGATTAATATCGTATAATTTATGTCTAATTTATATCAATATATTTATTATAATTTGTTTATCATAGCTGCCAAATATCCTGCTCCAAAACCATTATCAATATTTACAACAGATATTCCAGACGCACAACTATTTAACATAGCCAATAATGCTGCTAATCCTCCAAAATTGGCTCCATATCCGACAGATGTTGGGACAGCTATTACTGGAACATCAACTAGACCTCCAATTACACTTGCAAGTGCACCTTCCATTCCTGCAACAGCTACTACTACCCTGGCACTATCTATTTTATGTCTCTTATTTAAAAGTCTATGTATACCAGCCACTCCAACATCATATATTCTATCAACATCATTACCTAAAAATTTAGCTGTATAATATGCTTCATCTGCTACTGGTATATCAGAAGTTCCTCCTGTTGCAATTACAATTTTGCCTTTTCCAACATTCTCTATAACATGATTTTGAATTTTAAGAATTTTAGATAATTCCTCATATTCAGCATGACTATAAATTTCTTTAACTTTTAAAAATGTTTCTTTTCTACATCTTGTCCCCAATATATTAGAACCTTTTTGATTCATTTTATCAATAATTCCTAAAATATGTTCATCACTTTTACCTTCACAATAAATTACTTCTGGATATCCATTTCTTAATTCTCTATGATGGTCTATATTTGCATATCCAAGGTCTTCATAGGGTAAATCTTTTAATTGTTCTAATGCAACATCTATATCAATGTTTTCATTTTTAACCTGTTCAAGCAATTTTCTTAAATCCATATTATCGCATCCTTTTAAACTTTGATTTATTCTCTACCAACAATTATACCTTAATTAATATATATCTAACATCATAACCTAAAAAATAACAATACCACTTCAAAGATATTATTATAGTCTAGATACTAATTATCCAAATATATATATTAAAGTTGTAAATACATAAAAAATTAGATATATACAAAAGAACTATTTCAACTTAGATATTAAAATCTAAGTCAAAATAGTTCTCTATCTTAAAATTTATATTTTTAAATATTTTAAGATTACATCATTCCTGGCATACCGCCACCCATTCCTGGCATTCCTACATCTTCTTTTTCAGGAAGGTCAGCAACAGCAGCTTCAGTAGTTAAGAAAGTACTTGCTATTGATGCAGCATTTTGTAAAGCACTTCTACTAACTTTAGTTGGGTCAACTATACCAGCTTCTATCATATTTACATATGTTTCATTTAAAGCATCAAATCCAGTTTCTGCTTCAGCATTAACAACATTTTGTACAATTACAGCACCTTCAAGACCAGCATTTATAGCTATTTGTCTTAATGGTTCTTCTAATGCTTTTTTAACTATTTGAGCTCCTAGTTTAACTTCTCCAGTTAAACTATCAACTAGTGTTCCTATTGCTGGTATAACACTAACAAAAGCAGTTCCTCCACCAGCTACTATTCCTTCTTCTACAGCAGCTCTAGTTGCATTAAGAGCATCTTCTATTCTTAATTTTCGTTCTTTTAACTCAACCTCTGTAGCAGCTCCAACTTTTACAACAGCTACCCCACCAGCAAGCTTAGCTAATCTTTCCATTAATTTTTCTCTATCAAAATCTGAAGTAGTTTGCTCTACTTGATGTTTGATTTGATTTACTCTATCTTCTATAGCTTTTTTATCTCCAGAACCATCTACTATTGTAGTATTTTCTTTAGTTACTTTAACAGATGAAGCTCTACCTAACATAGATAAATCAGCTTCTTTTAAATCATATCCTAATTCTTCTGATATTACTTGACCACCTGTAAGTATAGCTATATCTTGAAGCATTTCTTTTCTTCTATCTCCAAATCCTGGAGCTTTAACTGCTACTACATCAAATGTTCCTCTTAATTTATTAACAACTAATGTAGATAATGCTTCACCTTCTACATCTTCAGCGATTATTAGTAGCTTTTTACCTTGTTGAACTATTTGTTCAAGAATTGGTAATAGTTCTTGTATGTTAGATATTTTTTTATCAGTAATTAATATATATGGGTCGTTTAAAACTGCTTCCATCTTGTCTACATCTGTAACCATATATGCAGAAACGAATCCTCTGTCAAATTGCATACCTTCAACAGCATCCAATTCAGTATTCATAGTTTGAGATTCTTCAACAGTTATAACTCCATCTTTACCTACTATTTCCATAGCTTCTGCTATTAATTTTCCAACTTCTTCATCACCAGCAGATATAGAAGCAACTTGAGATATAGCTTCTTGTGTTTCTACTATTCTTGATTGATTTTTTAATTCTTCTACTGCTACTGTTACTGCTTTTTGTATTCCTTTTCTTAAAAGTATTGGGTTAGCACCTGCTGTTACATTTTTTAAACCTTCTCTGATTATAGCTTGTGCTAAAACTGTAGCAGTTGTAGTACCATCTCCAGCTACGTCGTTAGTTTTAGTTGCTACTTCTTTAACTAACTGAGCTCCCATATTTTCAAATCTATCTTCTAATTCTATTTCTTTTGCTATAGTTACACCATCATTAGTTATAAGTGGAGAACCAAATTTTTTATCTAATATAACATTTCTTCCTTTAGGTCCTAATGTTACTTTTACTGTATCTGCTAATTTATTTACACCAGCTTCTAAAGCTCTTCTTGCTTCCTCTGAAAATTTAATTTCTTTAGCCATTTTAAACCCCTCCTAATAAATTTATTCTATATTTATTCAATAACAGCTAATACATCACTTTGTCTTAGTATTGTATATTCTTGCCCTTCTATTTTAACTTCTGTTCCAGAATATTTTTGGAATATAACTTTGTCTCCAACTGTCAATTCCATCTTTATTTCTTTTCCTTCAACTATTCCACCTGGTCCAACTTCTACAACTTCAGCTATTTGAGGTTGCTCTTTAGCTGCTCCTGGTAAAACTATTCCACTTGCAGTCTTTTCTTCTGCTTCTACTTTTTTAATTACTACTCTGTCAGCTAATGGTCTTATTTTCATTATTCACGCCTCCTAAAATATTAAGTATAGACTAGTTTGCCTATGTTTTTAGTTATTTTTAAATTAATACTACTTTTGTATGTAGATTTATATATATACTTTTTATTTATTATCACTCTATCTACTAGAGTGCTAACAATTATTATAATATACCAATCACACATAATTTTCAATACCTTTTTTAATAATTTTTTATAATATTGGTGAAAATAATCTGGCTACAGATTCTTTAATTTTTTGTACAATATTTCTGTTCATGAATACCTCTAAATTAAGCTCTTCACAATGACTTAAATCTTCAAAGAAATCATCTGTCATTACCTTGATAACATCTTCATCATAAATAAAAGCATTCACTTCAAAGTTGAGCATAAAACTTCTTAAGTCCATGTTTGCTGTACCCGCAGAAGCAATTTTATCATCTATTATTACTACTTTGGAATGTATAAATCCTTTTTTATACAAATAGACTTTACCACCTGCTCTTAATATTTCTTCAAAATATGAATAAGATGCTATATTAACTATTTTGTGGTCTGCAATTTTAGGAAATATTATTCTTACATCTACACCACTAAGTGCAGCACTTTTTATAGCTTTCAGCAGACTCTCATCCGGAATAAAGTATGGAGTTTCTATATAAACATTTTGTTTAGCTTGACATATAGCAGAAAAATAAGCATAATGAATGTCTTCCCAATCACTATCTGGTCCGCTAGCTACCACTTGTATCATACTTTCACCTACATTTCCGACACTTGGAAAGTAATTTTTAGTGACTAAAACCTCTTTTGTTGTATAATACCAATCAATCAAAAATGTCATTTGAAGCATATATACAGAAATTCCTTTAATTCTAATATGAGTATCTCTCCAATACCCAAACTTCTCATTTTTTCCTAAATATTCATCTCCTATATTTATTCCACCTGTATATCCAATTATTCCATCAATAACAACAATTTTTCTATGATTCCTATAGTTTAACTTTCCTCCTATTATAGGGAATTTTGTAGGTAAAAAAGCTGCTATTTCTATACCTACTTCTCTCATTTCTCGGAAAAATTTTCTATTAAACCAAAATCTCCAACACCCTACATCATCATATAAAATTCTTATTTTAATACCTTCCTTAGCTTTTTTTATAAGTTCTTCTTTTAACACCCTACCTATTTCACTGTCTTTGATTATAAAGTACTCTAAATGAATATGGTCTTTAGCTTCTCTTATATCTTCTATAAGTCTCTTAAATTTTTCATTTCCATCTACAAAAACATCTACTTTATTGTTTTTAGTAAATGGAAACATCCCAGTCTTTAGTAGCATGCTTATGACTCTTTTTCTATAGCTACCATCTTCTTCATCTCTTAAAAGCTTATTTTGCCTTATAGATTCTTTTTCTAGTTCAACAATTTCTGTTATCTTTTCTAATGTATCAAAAAGTTTCTTTTCTTTTATATTATTAGCTAGTTTTTGAGTTTTAAATAATTTTCGTTTTCTAATATTTCTACCCGAAATAGCATATATAATTAACCCTATCCCAGGAAATATGATAAACATCAATAACCAAGACATGGTTTTTGCAGGATCTCTATTTTCAAGTAATATAATTACAGAAATTATGGCTCCAGCTAGATATGATATAATTAAATAGAACAGAAATATTGTGCCTATCACTCCCATAATTCCTTCCCCCTTAAGTCTATTTTCCTATACCAAGCTCTCTTGCATAGTAAAATAGATATTGTTGTGCAAATCCAGACATTTCTCCAAATTTATCAATCCCATAAGTTCTCATTTTAGGTAAACTCATATCTTCATTTATGTAGAACTCTTGCATAACTCTCTTAACCCATACATCAACTGGAAAAGAATCATATTTTTGCATGCCAAATAACGCAATACAATCACATACCTTTGGACCTACTCCATTAAATTTTAAAAGCTCTTTTCTACAATCATCTGTACTTAGATTTACATATTCAGATACCTTATCATTATTTTCTATAACAGCTTGTGTAGTACTCTTTATGTACTTGTCTCTAAAACCTGTTTGACATGCTCTTATTTGCTCTTGTGAGGCTTTATTTAACTCTTCTGGTGTTGGAAATGCATAGTATTCTTTACCTTCATACTCACCTATGTATTTACCAAAACTTTTTGATAAGTTTTCTATAGCTCTTTGTATCATAGGAATTCTATTATTAGAAGAAATTATGAATGATATAAGCATTTCCCATCCATCTTGTCTCAATATTCTTATTCCCCATCCAAATTCAGTAGCTTTATTTAAATATTCATCCATACTTTTTAGATTGTTTTTTATTTCTGTATAATCAGTCCCTAAATCAAAGTAATTATACCAAATGCTATTAAACTCCTCTAAATTTGTATTATTTAAATATACTTTATCATCTTCTTTTTTTACATTTAATATTCTACCTTTCGCAACTCCTGTGTATGAGCCATCTTCTTGCTTTTGCCATCTAAAACATTGACCACACTCAAATATATGTTTTGGATCAAAATCTGTTACTCCTTCTAGTATAACTACATTATTCTTTTCATAAACATTCATATAAAAAATCTCCTTAATATTTATATTTTTATTTTATTTATCTGCTTAAATACTTAACTGTGATATGTGCATTTTTCTTATTTTAACACAAAGATAACTAATTTCAAAATTTATAATGTTATTATTATGTAAAATAATATTTTACTTTAAATTTTCACTATAAATAAAAAATGAACTCCAATAAGCTTATACCCATCTACGCTTATTAGAATTCATTTTTTATTTATATTATCGATTATTAATAACATATTATTTTGATTAAGTAGATTGATATTATAATCAATACTTTTATTCTATATAAATATCTTTATCAAAACTATCGCTGATATAACTTGTACTGTTCCTACAAATAAACCATATAAAGAAACTGCTTTACCTTGTCTTACTAAGTCTTTTACATTAACTTTTAATCCAATTGCTGCTAGTGCTATTATTTCAAATTTATTACTTATTTCTTTGCACAATACAGATACTTCTTTTGGTATGATATTAATTGAAAAAAGTGCACAAGTTATGAAAAAACCAATTACATACCATGGTATATTTATTTTTTTCTTTTTTATTTCATCTTTTTCTTCTTCAATAATTTCACTGTTAGACTTATTTTTCAAATGACCAAATACTAAAACAACTACAACTAAGAATATTACTCTCATTATTTTGAAAATAGTTGCTAAATCCTTTACATTTTCCCCAACTATAGCTCCACTTGCCACAACTTGACCAATTGATTGTAATGTACCACCTATCATTGCTGATGTTTTTACAAGTTCATGACTATATAAGAATTGAGATATTATTGGAAGTAAAAACATAAGAAATATACCAGTAACATTTACAATAGTTATTGCTATTCCTTTTTCTTTGTCTGTAGCATTAACTACTGGAACTGTTGCTGCTATAGCAGAAGAACCACATACTGCATTTCCACTTGCCATAAGAAATCTAAAGTTTTCACCAAAACCTAGCTTTTTACCTATATAAAGTGCTGATACTATTGTTATTGTCATTTGTAATATTATAAACAATATACCTGAAATCTTTAAATCTATTAGAGTAGATATACTAAGTGTTGCTCCTAATAATACTATTGAATATGATAGCAAATCTGTTTCTGAAAATTTATAACCCTTTTGAAATACTTTCTGGTTTAAAAATAAATTTCCTACAAACATACCCAAAAATATAGAGATTGATGCTGCTCCTACCTTAGGTATTAATGTCGAAATAAATATACTAATATAACCTACTAATACTGATACAAACAATCCAGGTAATATTTCTTTTATATTCTTTAATGTAAAACTACTTTTATTTTTTAACATAATATACCTACCTTCCAATTAATATAGTTTTCTTTACAATAATAGTATATAATTGTAATAACCATAAGTAAAATAAATATATAATATCGTAATGATTAATATTTTTAATGATTAATGTATATATTACAATTATCTGTAAGTAACTTATAAAAAATACAAAATTTTTGTTATGCAAAGGAGATATAAAAAATTGTTTGAAGAATTAAAAACGTTTGTGGCTGTTGTTGAATATAAAAATTTCACCAAGGCTGGTGAATATCTAAATTTATCACAACCAAGTGTAAGTAAACATATTAAAAACTTAGAAAATTACTTTAAAGTTGTGCTTATAAATAGGTCTATTAAACAGAAAACTATTTTTATCACAGAAAGTGGACAAATATTATATAAAAGAGCCAAGGAAATACTAAATCTTTTAAGTGTTACATATCATGATGTAAATCAGGTTTCAGATGCTATAACTGGACGTTTAAAGATTGGCGCAAGTTTAACTATTGGAGAATATATTCTTCCTAATTTTCTTGCACTATTTTCTCAAAAGTATCCTGACATAGATATAGAAATTTTCATAGAAAATACATCTATTGTATCTTCTCATGTTAAGGATTATATTTTAGATATTGGACTTATCGAAGGGACTTGTTCTTCACCCACATTTATGCAAGAATATTTTTTTGAAGATAAGATGGTTTTAGCACTTCCATATAATAGTCCTTTATTAAAAGATTTTAGTTTTGATAAGCTTCAAAATCAGAAATGGATAGTCAGAGAAGATGGTTCTGGTACTAGAGATTATTTGGATATGTTTTTAAGTGTTAAGGAAATTATTCCAAAAAGTATGATGGTCTTTGGAAGTAACTATGCTGTCAAAGAATCAGTTAGAAATAATTTAGGGATTACAATAGTATCTAATCTAGTAACAAGCTTACCTGTTTTAAATAACGAACTATCTGTTATAGAACTTGGAAGCAACTATAACAGACATTTTTCATATATCTTTCCAAAAGATATAACTTTATCAAAAGCAGCAAGTATTTTCATTGAAGAGTTAAAAATATTTAGTAATTTAAATAGCATTGAAGATTAATATAATTTAAAACTAACAATAATTATAAGTTTTTTGAGAATGTTTATAGATTTGTGTAAATATATTTTTTCCTACTCAATATTACTGGAAATTTCTGATTCCAGTAATATTTTTATTCTCAAAATATCAAGTAAATAATTATTTATACATTTTTTGTTTCTTTCCTTCTCATATTTAATTACTATATAGATAAATTTTTCATAAAGAGCTGGAAAGTATTTTCAATCATGTAACATTATTCAATAACTATATTTTTTAATGTTTCAATTATATTTTTTTTATATAATCCACCATGACTAAAAACTATTTCCTCTATATCATAGCTACTTAATTTCTTAATAGCTTTTATCAATTCTCGCTTGTCACTATGCATTACATCAACTGGTCTAAGTTTACCATCTTTTATCTCTAATAAATCTCCAGCAATAAGTACTTTAGATTTCTTTAAATAAAGACATATATGACCCCTAGTATGACCACCTGTGTGTATAACCTCTACTTCTTCACTTAAATGTAAAACCTCATGGTTATTTAAAGATACATCTACTGTAGTATATGATGACTTAAATCCAAGTTTTATAGCATTTAACATATCAAGCATTTTGTCATTAAGATTATCTATCTCTTGCTCTAATATGCAAAGTTTAAATGGCGTTTCCTCACCTGTTATATAGTTAACTTCACTTTTGTATGCATATACCTTTATATCATTTTTAGATTTTTCTCTTAAATATTTTATATTTCCTATATGGTCTATATCATGGTGAGTTATTATGATATTTTTTAATTTATTAAAACTTGTATTACTCTTATTAAGAGCATCAATTATTAACTCTCCTTGACCTGGAAGTCCAGTATCAACAATGGTTGCCTCATCTTCTGTATAGATTACTGGAATATATATAACTTTACCCTTACCTAATATACTTGATGGAATTTCTAAAATATCTAATCCTTTTTTCAAATTCATAATATTTCTCCTTATAATTATTGAGCTAGAGGTAACTTTAATCAAAAAAATTAAAAAACATAGATTATCCTCTAGTTACATTATGTTTATTAAAAACTATTAAAACCTAGTATATCACCGAAACAGAGAGATTACTCGACTTGATTTTTTTGTTATTTTATGATATAGTAATTAATATAAAAATAAGTAATATCAATAGTTATAGCTATTAAAAATATTTTTTAATTCATATTTTATATATTATAAGATGGATAATTCTAAAATTAAATTAACATTGAATTTCAAACCGCTCTTAGTCATATTTGAGTGGTTTTTATTTTAGATAAAACGTGAAAGAGTTATTAAAAATCAAACATGACATAACAGAAGAAATTTTAAATACTGCATATGTATTAGAATTTTTAATTTTATTTATCATTCTCATGTTATAGCTATGAGTATTTCCCTTAAACTTATGCATTCATTATTTAAGTTAACATAAAAAAAGATTCTACAAGCTTTTTATGACTTTTAGAATCCTTTTTATATTATAACCTATCCCAATAAATAATTATCCCTTTTCCTATTTACTATTTAATTACAAAATTTATTTATAGCATTGGTACAATAATACCAGCTACCACTATAGAAATCATACAAGCCATACCACCAACTACTAGCTTAGGTATTATTTTAGACATCAAATATGCTCTTTCTTCTTCTGTTTCTCCAGTGGCATTACATACTTCATTTGAAATCAAATATGTTGTTGGGAATCCCAGCATCTGGCAAAATCCTACACCAAAGGCAAGAGGTTTAGAACCAATAATTTTCCATCCAGGTAATACCTTCATTGTAATAAATATACCAATAATAGAAACTGCAAACATACCTACAATTGGTACAAAAAGACTAACTAAATCTGTCAAAGAAACCTTCGCTAAAGAAAGAATAACAGCCACAAACACAACCATGTTGATAAACCCCTTTATTTTTCCTTTTTCTAAAATGTCTTTTGGTACAATACCAATACGCGTTACAAGAACACCAACAACAAGACATACAATCGAATAATTCATATGAATAATCTCTGAAAACTCATATCCTAAATAAGAGAATATAGCTATAAAAAATATACAAACATTTGTAGAATAATATTTATCATATTTTTCACAGAAAACCTGTTTTGCTTTTTTTGCTGTACCTTCTGTTTCTTTATTTTCACCACTCACATTTGCTAAATCAATTCCTTTTCCTTTTGCTTCATGATATTCTATTAAAAGACGGTTGGCTTCCTGTAGTGCAGCTCTAGAGGCAATTGGTGTACCAACAAATTTCTGAATTGCAAATACAACTGTTGCTGTAGCTGCTGCAAGTGTCAATCCTTTTTCTAACGCTTCCTGCGTCATAATAATGGTAGCAGGTAAAGCCCCATTTATAACTGGTATACTTGTCAATACTGTTGCTTTTCCAAACAGAGGAATACACAATGAAACACAAATGATAACTGCCAAAATTCCAAGCCATGCTGTCAACACAGTTCTCCATTCGTCTATGAACTGTTTGACATTCAACATTGTTCCCATACTGAACATAATCATTGGAACACTCTAACTTGCCACTGCAGTCATACCTGCTTTTTCAATAATATCTGCTGGTATCACTTTTGTGACAAAGAGAATCAAAAATAAAAGTAATGTGACAAATACAGCAGAAACTTTTGCTTTTGTTTTACTTGCAATTAAATCTCCAATAGCAAACAAAACTAATACAACACTAAACCATAATAACATTTCACTCATAAAATAACCCCCTTATTATAAATATCTTTCAAACCAATCTACAATGGCATCA
This sequence comes from Clostridioides sp. ZZV14-6150, assembly GCF_020657875.1. NCBI lineage: Bacteria > Bacillati > Bacillota > Clostridia > Peptostreptococcales > Peptostreptococcaceae > Clostridioides > Clostridioides sp. ZZV14-6150. The sequence goes on from NZ_JAGWDA010000005.1 coordinate 137,562, forward strand.
GCACGTACAATTCTATTAGATGGTCTGCCATTTCTAGACAATCCATGTGTATCTCCATGGAATAAATACATTTCTGTATCTACACCAAGCTGTTTTAATGCTGTGAACATTTGGAAAGTATCTCCCATAAAACATCTATAATCTCTATCGCTATGTAAGAACAAAGTTGGTGTTTTAACATTTTTTACATATTTAATAGGCGAATGATTCCAAAGAACTTCCTCATGATTCCAGGGTGTCTTATCACCACAAGTTTGCTTCATAATTCTATCACCAAAGTCAATAATCAAAGATGCTGTAACTAAGTTACTAATACCTCTTTGAGAAGCAACTGCTTTGAAACGGTCTGTATGGCCAATTATCCAGTTTGCCATATAACCACCATAACTTCCTCCTGTCACACCTAGGCGGTCTGCATCAATACCAGGATATTTTTCAATACAGGTATCTACAAATTCCATGAGATGTTCATAATCAACATAACCCCATCTTTCTACCATCTCCAAGAATTTTTCACCATATCCATCGCCTCCATGAGGATTACAGTAAATAACATACATTCCTTTTGACGCTACACACTGTTTCAAATGTGTAAACATATAACCATATGCCCATTTAGGTCCACCATGGATAAATAATACAGCTGGATATTTTTCACCTTTTTTAACATCTACAGGTGGTATTACAAAACCATCTACTTCCTCTCCATTTTTTGCCACAAATGTTAATTTTTCAGGTAAAGATACTTTATGACTATCTAAGTATGATTTAGAAAAAGTAGTCATTTTTATCATTTCTCCTGTCATCATATCAATGCTGTATATTTCTGCTAATTCATAGTCTTTCAACATAACTACATACATTGTGTTGTCATAAACATCAAAAGAGGTAAAAGCATCTACTTTTGTAATAATGCGTATATTACCTGTTTTTGTGTCAAATTCATTAAACTCTGTCATAGTTCTGCAAATTCTTGCACCAATAAACTTATCTCCTATGACTTTATTACTACGCCCACCACCATATACAGCATCTACATCCAATAATGTAGCATACATACCATCTGTACTTGCAATCATATTAATTTCACCATTCTCCAAGTTAAGCATAAAAATATCATGGTTCTGTGTAATAGAACGGTCTAATGTAGAAGCCTGCAACATTACTTTATTTTCACCAACATATTTAGCCAAGCTAATTTGATACTTTCCCTGTGGAACAAGTTCTTTTGTTTCTCCAGTTTCTAAATGATACTCCCAAAGACCAGAAAAAGGTGTCGCACAATCTTCATAAATCTGACCAATATATAAAATTCTTTTTTTGTCAGAAGAAACATCTAAACTTGCTACCTCACAATATTTTGGTGTAATAGCTTTTGTTTCATTTTTTCCTTCTTGATACAACTCTAAAGTAACACGTCTTCTTTGAGAAAAATTTTCTCCATCTCTTATAAAAGGTTTATCTGTAAATGTCCAATAGTCCACACCTTCTACCGCTCTATCTGGTTCTGATTTTTTAGCATCTTTTGGATTTTTTGTCATCAATAACCACAATTTATTTCCCAACGATACAGGTAGACCACAGGCTTTTGGAATAGAAAATGCTCTTTTTGCTTCTCCTCCTTGTATAGAAATAGTGTAAAAATCTGTTGTACCTGCTTTTGGTTTATCTCTTTTTGAAGTAAAAAATAATTCTGTATTAGAAATCCAGCTAAATGCTGTTACATCTCTTGTTTGAGTTAAATGTATTTGTTTCTTTGTTTTTATTTCCATAACATATAAGTCATGTTCATAACAATCTTTTTCCTCATTGATATTTGATATAATATAAGCAATATACTTTCCATCAGGGGAACAAGAAATATCATGAGGAAATAAATATTCATAAATATCTGAACTTTCAATTTTTAGTTTTTCCATTTTTATATTCTCCTCTCTTTACTGCTCTTTTTTAACATATATTGAAAACCAATTTAACATTTCTACGAATCTTTGCAGTTTTTGTTTTGGTCCACCAGAACGTGATAACTCATGATTTTCTCCTGCAAAAAGACAAAGTTTTGTAGGGCATTCATGAATTTTCAATGCAGAAAACATCTGGAATGCTTCTTGCATATAGCAATGATAATCTTTTTCCCCATGTAAGAATAAAGTTGGAGTAACACATTTATCAGCGTAAGCAAGAGGAGATTGTTTCCATTGAAGCTCATGATTTTCCATGTGAGAAGCTCCTGTTTGCCCTTTGCAGAAATAATAACCAATGTCTGTTGTACCCTCCATACCACTCCAGTTTGCAATAGAACGTTGAGCACAAGCAGCAGCAAAACGATTTGTATGACCAATTATCCAGTTTGTCATAAATCCGCCATAGCTTCCACCTTCTACAGCCAACTTCGTTTCATCAATATCAGGATATTTTTCAAGTACAGCATCTGTAAACTCCATAAAATCTATGTAATCAATATCTCCAAATTGTTTTCTAATATCAGCAAAATCATTTCCTCGACCTTCGGAACCTCTTGGATTACAGAAGAATACAAAATATCCTGAACTTGCAAATACCTGTATTTCATTCATAAAATATGGTCCATATGTCAATCTTGGCCCACCATGAATTGCCAATATAGCTGGATATTTTTTTCCTACTTCATAATCTACTGGTTTAAATACATATCCTTGTATTTCCCAATTAGAACTTCCTTTTGATTCCATATATTCTGGTTCAGAAATTTTATATTCCTGTAGAATATGTTCATTCAAATATGTTTTCTTGCATAAAGTTTCATTTTCTACTGTATAAACTTCAGGTAATTGATTTCCTGTACAAGCTACACATACAATATTGCCATCTTTCACATCGATAAAATCAACAGAGCCTGTTTTTGTAACTTTTTCCTGTTTTCCTGTTGGAATATGTATTCTCTCAATAATGCAGTCCATATTTACTGTAGAAGTATAATAAATATATTCACCATCTACTTTTGTTGTCTGCCCTGTACCTATTTTAATATCAGATGTTATTGTATTTCCTATACAATGATGTTGATGTTCTGAAAGAAGTTTCATTTCTTTTGTATCAATATCAATGGTATAAAAATCTCCATTTTCGCCATTACCATAAGACAAAGCATCTGTTAAATTTAACACTGCTTTATTTTTATATAATTCAAAACCTTTTATAATATAATTATCTTTTTCTAATATACAAACATTTGTATTATTCTTAGTATCAAACACATAAACTCCAATTTTTAAACCTTTTACATTTTCAAATTCCTGTCCTACATATAATATTTTGCCATCATTTATTTTCATACCTACCACATTAAACATTGGGACTGTAATTGGCTTTAATTCCTTTGTATTATTGTTATATAAGTACAGGCGCTTTCTTTTCCTACTAATATATCCTTCACCATTGACAGCATAAGGAATTTCCTTAAAGTGTTCATATTGTCTTTTATTATAAGCATTTATTTTTTTCTGCTGTTCTTCTTCTGACAATCCTTCCATAGCAGGTTGGTCATTATCATAAGAATCAATTACTGCATACAAACCTTTTCCTATAGGATTCAATTTACCACCTTTGATGGGTAATCTAAAAAGTTCTTCTGCTTCTCCACCATGTAAAGATAAAGCATAGTAACTCATACAGTGCTTGCCATTTTTAATATCTTCTTTTACTTTTTCATTTCTCAAAGCAGGGAACAAAATCGTATTTTCATTTTCCCAAGCATATGCTCCTACAGAATCTATAGAAGTTATTTGTTTCAATTCTCCACTTTTATTGTCTAATACATAAAGTTGGCTTGTGTAACCATTCTCTTTGATATCAGCTTTCTTTACAACAAAGGCTGTATATCCTCCATCTGGAGACAGTTGGCAGTCACTGATAAACTGAAATTCCAAAAATGTTTCACTTGTAAATAGCTTTTTCATAGTATTTTCTATCCTTTCTGTAATAATTTTATTCAAAATTCCTTTCAAATTTTTTATTTTAAATTTAAAATTTTTTATTTTTTTAGTATTCATAATTTGACGTATAACCATTTTTACCAATTGTGTCTACTAAAAAAGCTGTAGATAAATTTGTTTTACACAGATTTACTCACAGCCTCAATTTTTTTCTAAAAATTTTCTAAAATCTACTTTCAATTACTTTTATCATATAAAAAAGAGTCTGATTTATAGGAGTTGGTATGTTATACTTTCTTCCAAGTTCACAAATATTCTTAGAAAACATATCTACTTCTGTAAGTCTATGAGCCTCTACATCCTGAAGCATTGATGTTCTACCTTCTCTTGAATGTTCTAGTATTCTATGTAATGAATTTTCTACATCATCTTCTGTAAGACATATACCTTTTACTTGAGCTATATCAACAACTTCTCTCATTGCAGATTTTGCTAACTCTCTTAGATATTCAGAGTCTTGAAACACTCCATAAGAAGCTCCAAGTATAGCTGAAGTTTGATTTACCCCAATATTAACCATGTATTTCCACCACATATCTCGTTGAATATTTTTTGATAATACATATTCTATATTTACACTATCAAAAACTTCAGTTATTATATCTGTTTTTCTATCTTCACTATTATCTTTATTTCCAAATACAATTATTCCATCTGTAGTATGTATAATATTATTTTCTATTTTTTTTGCATCTATATTTGTTACATATGAATATACCATTTTTTCAATTCCAAATCTTTCTCCTATTATCTCTTCACTATTAACTCCATTTAATAAAGACATTATTACTGTATCTTTTCCAACCAATCCATCTAACTCTTCTATATTTTCTTTTAGGTTATTGTATTTTAAACCTATAATTATAAAATCAGCTTCTTGTTTATATTCATCTTTAGTTATATAATCGAAGTCATATCTTTTTCCATTTATTATAAAACCATCTTCTAAATATCTTTTTTTTCTTTTTTGGTCACAAAGAATTTTAAAATCATATTTAGAATTTAAAAATTGTTCTGCAAAGGTAGCTCCAACAGCACCAACACCAAAAAATACAACCTTTTTTTGATTTTTCTTTAATTGATTACTCATACCGAAACCCTCCCCAATATATATAATAATTTTTTATTTTATAATTATATTGTACTGCTACTAGCTACTGTTTTGTAAATATATTTTCAACAAAAAACAGCTAGCCTTTTAAATGAAAGCTAGCTGTTTATTATCTCTTATTTATATATTTAAATTGATATTTTTTTAGTCAAAAAAATTTGTATTTCCTCAAATAATGTTAAATTTAATTAATTAGTTATTACATTCCTAATTCTTTAAACTCTCTACTTCCAGGTTTAACAACTGGTAATTTTCCCTCTTTACATAAAGGACATTCACCAGCTTCATAAACTTGAATATCAAGTTTTACTGCACTATATATAGGCATACCTATATCATGATTAGTTCTATCAGCTATACAGGCAACACCTATAACTTCTCCACCTAATGCTTCTAATACTCTTTTTGTTTCCATAGTTGACTTACCAGTAGTAACAACATCTTCAGCAATTATTATTTTTGCACCTTTTTTAACTTCAAATCCTCTTCTTAACTCCATTGTATTATCTTTTCTCTCAGTAAATATAGCTTCTTTTCCTAACTGTCTTCCTAACTCATAAGAAACTACTACTCCACCCATAGCTGGCCCAACTACTAAGTCTATACCTAAATCTTTAATTTGTTCAACAACTGTATTTAATACCTCAGCTGCATACTCTGGGAATCTTAATAACTTTGCACATTGCACATATCTGTTACTGTGTTTTCCTGAAGATAATAAAAAATGTCCCTCTAATAATGCATCACTTTTCTTTAATATATCTACTACATCTACTTTACTCATATTATTTTTTCCTCCATGTTAATATTATATTTATTTTAATTTATATTATTTGATTTAGTTATACTTATTTATCATACCTACACTGACTTATATAATTCCTCTTATTTCTTCTAAACTCTTTATTCCTTCTCTATCCATAAATTCATTGATTCCATCTATTATCTCAAGACCAATTTTAGGATTCATGAAATTTGCAGTTCCAACTTGAATACAAGTAGCTCCTGCCATTATAAATTCTATGGCATCTGTAGCTTTAGTTATTCCACCCATTCCCATTACTGGTATATTTACATTTTTACAAACTTCATGTACCATTCTAAGAGCTATAGGCTTTATAGCTGGTCCAGATAATCCAGCATATACATTTTCAAATACTGGCTTTCTATTTTTTATATCAATTGCCATTGCTTTAAAAGTATTAACTAAAGATACTCCATCAGCACCTTCTTCTTCACAAACTTTTGCCATACCCACAATATCTTCAGCATTAGGCGATAATTTTATTACTAGAGGTAGTTTAGTTACGTTTCTTACCTCACGAACAACTTCTCTTGCCACTTCATTTTTTATACCAAAAGCCATTCCTCCTGCTTTGACATTTGGACAAGATATGTTTAATTCAATAATATCTACAGGCTTGTCATTTAACAGCTTAACCCCAAGTAGATAATCTTCTAATGTTCCGCCTCCAACATTAGCAATTCTAACTAAATCTAACTCACTGAAGAAAGGAAGTTCACTGTCTATAAATCCTTGAACTCCAGGATTTTCAAGTCCAACACTATTCATCATACCTGATGGTGTCTCATGAACTCTCATACCATTATTACCAGGTTTTTTATTTAAAGTAAGACCTTTACTACTTATCCCACCAAGTTTTTGTATCTCATAAATTTCATTATATTCTCTTCCAAATCCAAAAGTCCCAGACGCCATTATTACTGGATTTTTAAAATCAATATTTCCAAATTTTATGTTCAAATTAGCCATTAAAAATCACGTCCTCTCCCCAAAATACTGGACCATCTTTGCAAGTTTTTTTGTTTCCTTTAGTAGTCTTACATGTACATACTAAACACGCTCCTACTCCACATGCCATATGATTTTCAAGTGACACCATAATCCTTGTTTTAGTACCTTCTACCATTTTAACCAATTTTTCCATCATTGGAGTTGGCCCACATGTTAATATATAGTCATATTTTTCTACATCAATTATATCTGTTACAAACGTATTTCCTACTGTTGTATATACCTCATTACAAACTTCTTTATATTCATTTTCTAATATAACATCTTCTCTAAATCCAAGATAAGCATCGCAGTCTTTTATATTTTTAGCAACTAAATACAATGGTGCTACACCGATTCCACCACCTACTAGAGCTACTTTTCCATCAACTTTACTATATCCATTTCCATAAGGACCTTCTAGCTTTATAGTATCATTCACTTTTAGATTACTAATAATTTGAGTTCCTTCTCCTACTGCTTTATAAAGAAAAGTTATACCTTCTTCATCTATATCATGTATACTTATAGGTCTTGAAAGTACTGGATAAGTATCCCATGCTCTTAGCATATAAAATTGCCCCATCTTACCTTCAAAAGTACCTTTTACTTTCATTCTATACATATCTTCACCTATGTATATATTTTCTAGAATTTTATACATCCCAAAATCTCCTTTACTTTACTATTATATAATGTAACTACTAGCCTTCATTTATACCTAGAAGCTTTATTATTAATGCCATTCTAACGAACATTCCATATTTAGCTTGCTTAAAATAAACAGCTCTATCATCTGTATCTACATCAACATCTATTTCATTTACTCTTGGTAATGGATGCATTACTAACATACTTTCAGATGCTTTTTCTAATTTAGCTTTATTTAAAATATAATAGTTTTTCAGTCTTTCGTATTCTGATTTATCTTCAAATCTTTCTTGTTGAATTCTAGTCATATATAAAACATCCAAACTTCCTATAACATCATCTAAATTATTAGTTTCATAGTAAGCATGTCCCTTTATAGCTTCTTTTATATAGTCTGGCATTTTTAGTTCTTCAGGTGCTATAAATACAAACTTAGTATTTTTGTATCTTGCCATAGCCTTAACTAAAGAATGTACAGTTCTTCCATATTTTAAATCACCACATAATCCTATTGTGTGATTTTCTAAAGTTCCTTTTAATGATTTTATAGTAAGTAAATCTGTAAGTGTTTGTGTTGGATGCTGATTTCCGCCATCTCCTGCATTTATAAATGGTACTTCTGTGAATTTTGATGCTTCTATAGCTGCACCTGATTGAGGGTGTCTCATAGCTATTATATCAACATAACTAGATACTATTCTCATCGTATCACCTAAAGTTTCACCCTTTGATGCAGATGATGAGTTTGGCTCTGAAAAACCTACGACACGACCTCCTAGTCTGTTCATAGCAGATTCAAAACTTAATCTTGTTCTTGTTGACGGTTCATAAAATAATGTAGCTAATAGTTTACCTTCACATATATGAGAATATTTTGACGGATTGTCAATTATTTTTTGAGCTAATTCTAATATTTCATCTATTTCTTCTATTGAAAAGTCTTCTGGTTGGATTAAATTTCTTGATTTTAACATCTTTCGTCCTCCTTTTTTAGCCTCTCTGAACTAAAATTAAAAGTATTTTTGTACTGTTAGTAGCTTATCACCTTTACCTTATCCTGTCAAGGTATTGCACAAATAATCATTATCTGGAAAGAATACTATTTAATAGTAATATTAATATAAATCCACATCAAAATTTAAGATAACGCAAAAAAACTCTATATTGCATTTAACATATAATCATTTTAGATTTTCTGATTAAATTAAATATAATATAGAGCATTTGTATTTATGTATTTATCAATTTATTATAGTACAAATCGATTATAAGATTCTTTTTGCTGTAACAAATCTTGCTGTATAGTATGCTGAATTTATACTAGTTACACGAACTGTTTTTCCTGTTGATGGTGAATGTATCATATTACCTCCACCTACATATATACCAACATGACTAACAGAACCAGAACCATTAGTTGTAAAGAATACTAAGTCTCCTGGCTGTAAATTTGCCTTACTTACAGTTTGTCCATAATTAGATTGTGCCTTAGATGTTCTTGGTATCTTCTTTCCTACTGCATTTCTGTATACATATTGTGTAAATCCTGAACAGTCAAAAGTATTTGGCCCTTCTGCTCCCCAAACATATGGGCAACCTTGCTTAGAATAAGCCAAATTAAGCACAGCTTGAACTGCATTAGAGTTAGCTGTTGGCACATTGGAATTATTATTTTGTTGATTATTATTTGTATTGTTTTGTTGATTGTTATTTGTGTTTGTAGAATCTCCATTTTGAGTAACATTTTGGTCTACTTGTGGCTCTTCTATTACTGGAGCTTTATCAGTTACATAAGAAGATTTTACATATCCTTCTGTTTCTCCATCTTTAACTTTTAACCAATCTCCATTTTCCTCTAAAACCAATAAAGAGCTTCCTTTTTCTAGCTCCCCAATTACTTCTGAATTTTCACTTTTATCTTTTCTTAAGTTTACTTTATCAGCATTAGTATATCCTACCCCTTCAGATATATCTACATATCTAGTAGCCAACCAACCTTCGCCATCTTCAACTTTAACTTTAACCCATTCTCCTTGGATTCCTAGAACTGTAAATTCGTCTCCAGAATAAGCTATATTTTGAACTTGACCTTCTTCTCTTATCTTTATAGCTACTCCATCTTTTATTCTTGCAACTTTATATTTTACTTCTTTATATTCGCCTAAATTTAATTCAGTATTTGTTTTATCATCTTTATTTTGAGATGAATCATTTATTTCATCTGCATTTACAATTGAACTTACTGATAATGCCATAACTGATGCAAATACTGGTATTAATATCTTTTTCTTCACGATAAACCTCCTAAAATTTTCCCATAATTATCTTATGATTCTATTTTGTAGGTGAAGTGTACCTAAGGATAAAATACTAATACACAATACATTAATAAAAGCTCTATCTGTAACTTTTTTGTAAACCTCTTTATATAACTTTTATAGTATCATTATATTAATAAATAATAATTAATTAGCTTATCCAATATGTCACCTAAATATACATTATTTACTTAATTATATAATATGAGTTTGTAAAAGTAAAGAATTTTGTACCTTTTGAAGCTAAAGTACGCATAAATATTGTTTTATGTGTTTTTTTGTGCGTTTTTATGTATCGTATATTTTTTAATAAAACTTCTATAAAGTTAGAAATATAGTGAATTTTTTAACTTATTCTAAATAAAAAGTCACTCATATAAAAGTGACTTTTAGATTATAGTTTTTTCTAAATTTACTTATGGTTCTACTAATACATCATAAAATTCTACCACAATCTCAATTCTATCAGAATCTTTAGGAGTTAACCCTATACTTTCACAGTTTTCTTTATGATCTCTTCGCATACCTTCAGGAGCATCTGCATATGTAAATGGTATGGTTGAAACTGTCATAGAAAAAATGTTTCCTGTAACTTTTACATCTTTAGGCAATATATTCAAATCAATGATACTAGTTAAGCTAATCTTTAAAAAAGTAATAGAAGATAATAAGCATAAAATTAATGCCATTAAAATACCATTTTTATATTTTTCATTAAACATATCCATTATTCTTTTTTTAATATCAGATTGTTTATGTAATCCAGCCACAAATTTATTTGAAATATTTGAACCTCTTCTCATTGCATTTATAATTGTTAGAGCATAATCTTTTTTTTCTTCTTCACTATGGTTCTTTAAGACTCTTTCATCACAATAAAGTTCACAATCTAAATCTATATGTTTGTCCATTATATATACAAATGGATTAAACCAATATACTATTTTTAAAAATATCATTACATACTTTAAACAAAGGTCTTTACTCCTAAAATGCATAAGTTCATGCCTAAAAATCCAATTGAGCTCTTTTAAATTATAGTCATGTGGTGGCAAAAGTACACATGAATTAAAAAATGCTGGTGTTTCAACTTCATAAGAATACTTTAGTTTTATATCTTTTGTTATATTAAACTCTTTTAATATATCTTTATAAAGATTTATCATTTCTTCATCCTCAACATCATAGGATAAATCATTTATTAAGTTTTTAAGTTTTATGTATTTAAATATAGTATAAATTAAATATATTGCTACAGTTATAATCCAAGCATACAATAAGATGTTATTCTTTAAATTTGAAATATTATTAAAGCCCTCTAAATTTATGTTATTAATATTGATATTTTCTTTGCTTCTCAAGATATTTATTGTAAAGGTATAGTATGTAAAAGGTAGCAACAGCTTAATAACAACTATCATCCATATGTAATAATTAAATTTTTTACTAAATCTTTTGAATACATTTTTCTTAAAAATCAATATCAGAAAAATACTTAAACTACTTACTATAACAGTTCTAAAAATCCCATTTAGAATTGAATTAACCATATATTTTCACCTAACTTATTTATTAGTATTTTGTATTTCAATTTACTTATTTTTTAAGTTTTATATCCTTAATATAAATGTCTCCTTTTAAACTAAATCTAAACTACTTCTTTTCTTATTTAAATCATATTCTAGTAATTAATCTTAAATTTTTTAACTGTTTAATTTAAATATAAAGCTTCTATGATGTTAATTTTATTTTTTTAAATCCAAACAATATCTAAAATCTCTGGGAAAAACTTCTATTGAATCTGAATCTTTAGGTATAATTCCAACTGCTCTACAGTTTTCTTCATGCTCTCTTCTTAATTTTTCAGGTGCATTTGCATATGTAAAATCTATAGTTATAAACATTCCTTCCTCTCTTCCTTCAAATACACACTCAGATTTATTTAAAGGAGCAGTATCTTCAATAAGACTAGTTGAATCAAATTTAAAGAACGTAACAGAAAACAATAAACATATAATTAAAGCTATTAATATACCATTCTTATATTTTTCATTAAACATATTCGTTACTCTCTTTTTAATATCAGATTTCTTATGTAACCCAGCTACAAATTTGTTTGAAGAATTTGAGCTTCTTCTCATTGCATTTATAATTGTTAAAGCATAGTCTTTTTTATCTTCTGTACTAAACTTTTTTAAAACCCTCTCATCACAATAAAGTTCACAGTCTAAATCCATATGTTTATCCATTATATATATAACTGGATTAAACCAATAAACTATTTTTAAAAACAACACTACATATTTCAAACAGAGGTCTTTACTCTTAAAATGCATAAGCTCATGTCTAAAAATCCATTCAAGTTCTTTTAGTTTATAATCATGTGGTGGTAAAAGCACACATGAATCAAAAATGCTGGTGTTTCAACTTCATAAGAATATTTTAACTTTATATCTTTTGTGATATTAAATTCTTTTAATATACTTACATAAAGATTTATTATTTCTTCATCCTAAACATCATAAGATAAGTCATTTATTAAGTTTTTTAGTTTTATGTATTTAAAGATAGTATAAGTTAAATATATTATTACAGTAGAAATCCAAACATATATCAAAATACTATTACTTAAAGTTGAAACACTATTAAAATGTTCTAAGTTAATATTATCAATATTGGCTTTCGTTTTATTTCTTAAAATATTAACTGTAAAGGTATAATAGGTAAATGGAAGTAACAACTTAAGAACTACTATTAACCATATATAATAATTGAACTTCTTACTAAATCTTTTAAATATCGTTTGCTTAAAAATTAATATTAAAAATATACATAAACTACTCACTATAACTGTTCTAGAAATCCCATTTAGAATTAAGTTAGCCATCAACTCTCTCCTATCTCATTTGAAACATATTTAATTTAGAAATATATTTATTTTTATTTAATATTTTTTCAATTAAGTTTATAAAACTATTTTTATTTAATTATATCTTATTCATAATTAGTGCGTCAATTGACAAGAATTAGTTTAAGTTATAATATATAGACTCTATCTAAAACCTACTAATATTACATTATAAGTGTTTTGAAAGTAAATAATTTTAATTACATCAACTTTAGTTTTATTGATTATAGTTGTATTTAATTTTTTTGCATAGATTACATTAATATATCTTACAAAATAAAAAATGACCCAAATTATTTTGAGTCATACAACTTTTAAGGGCTGTACATAGTACAGCCCTTTTATATATTAAATAATTATATCCTATTATTTATTAAGAGTAATTCTAGTACCATCCTCTTAATTTCATAGCTTCAGCAACTCTCTTAATTGAATGCATATAAGCAGCTTCTCTCATTGTAACATTGTATTCTTCTTTGATTTTCCAAATAGATTCAAATGCTTTAACCATAGCTACTTCTTCTTTTTGCTCTACTTCTTCTTCTGACCAGTAGTATCCATATAAGTTTTGTACCCACTCGAAGTAAGAAACTGTAACTCCACCAGCATTAGTTAATATGTCTGGAGTAAGAACTATTCCTCTTTCAGCAAATACTTCGTCAGCTTCTGGAGTAGTTGGTCCATTAGCAGCTTCACAAACTAATTTAGCTTTTATAGATTCAGCAACTTCTTTAGTTATAGAGTTTTCTAATGCAGCTGGTATTACTATATCAACATCTGAAGCCCAGAACTCTTCTAAAGATATTCTCTTAGCTCCTGGGAAGTTTAATAAGTTACCATGTTCTTTCATATGGTCTAACATAGCTTGACCATCTAAACCATTTTCATTGTATATAGCATAAGAACCTTCTGATTTGCACCATTCAGCCATAGCTACAACAGTACCACCAAGTTTTTCACAGTTAAGAACTGTGTAAGAACCAACGTTTCCTATACCTTGAACAGCTAATTTAGCTTTTTTCATATCTATTCCTAATTTAGCAGCAGCTTCTCTTGCAGTTACAGCAACACCAAATCCAGTAGCAGCTGTTCTTCCTAAAGAACCACCAAATTCAACTGGTTTACCAGTTAAAACACCTATAGCACTTTGTCCAGTTAATTTATTATATTCATCAACCATCCAAGACATTATTTGTCCATTAGTGTTTACGTCTGGTGCAGGAACGTCAACTTTTTCACCTATTAATTTATATATTCCATCTATGTATCCTCTACTTAATCTTTCTAATTCACCTTGAGATAAAGTTGATGGATCTACTATTATTCCACCTTTACCTCCACCATATGGTATACCTGTTACAGAACATTTGAAAGTCATCCATATAGATAAAGCTTTTACTTCGTCTCTTGAAACATTTGGATGGAATCTTATTCCACCTTTTGTTGGCCCTACTGCATCATTATGTTGTGATCTAAATCCTTTAAAAGTTTTTATAGAACCGTCATCCATTTTTACTGGAATTGAAACCTCAATAACCCTCATAGGTTCTTTTAGTAATTCATAAACTGCTGGTTCCATACCTAATTTATCACATGCATTTTTTACTTGAGATTGCGCCATCTCGAAGACATTTACATCTTTTCCTGACATTTGAAAGCCCCCTTATAAATACGTTATAATTATGTATACTCCATTTAGAAAAACCATTTCCTAAATTTACAGTTTAATTATAGCACACTTTATTGCAAATTAGTATATCATTTTCTCAGTTTATTTTTTAACATGGGAGGAAGTTTATTTTTTTAATTTTATGAATGTTAATATCTATTTTTTGTACATTAACTAAAGTCATTCTCTCAATAGACTTTTTTATTATATGTTGCATACTTTCAATTTTTTTTATAACTTCTAAATCATTGATATTTATACTTACAAAAATATTCATAAAATTGTTGCAATTCTCTATATTGGTTTTATTTATTCTATCAATGCTTCCAAAGTTGTACACTTCATATTCAATTATTTGTTTAATTACATCTGCATCAATATAAACTTTGCCAATGTAACTAAAAGTAGGTCTTATAATTGTCTTTTCTAAAACCACCATATTTATATTATTTCCTTTTCTAAAAAACCTTTTTAATGGATTTATACTAAGACCACTTGTCATATTTTTTATTTCAACTGCTGGAACAGGAATTACATGATTTCCTTCTTTTCTAGATTGTTTTGCTATTTCTATTTCATATTTAGTACTTATATCTTGAATATTTATAAATTTATAAACTTTTCCGATTGATAATCTCTCTACAATCTGATTAATCATTTTTTTTGAAGTTCCTATAACAAGAACCTTATTTATGTTTTCTTTTTCTATTACCTCTCTAACCTTTTGCCGATGTTCTAAATTATAAAAAATAGCTCTTTTAACTGCCTCAATAGTAGTCTTTGCTTGTTTTGCTGATATACCTGCTAAAACTTTATTTCTATATATTAAAATCCCATCATCAATTATATAATCTATGTCATTTTCATATGCAAACTCTAGTGCCTTATAACTTTTTCCTGTACCACTTGACCCAACTAAAGCATATACTTCCATTTGATATCTCCTTCATTAAATAGTTTCAAACTAATTGCTTCAAAACTTTATTATTAATTAAAATTATTATATCATTACTAATTGAATATTATATCCAATACTAAAATTTATAAAATAAAATATCACAAGATAAAATTCCTTTATAAAATAAAAAGTTCATTCAAGTAAAAATTAACCAAAAAAAAATTTTACTTTTTTAAAAAAAGGAATATAATATACTTTAAGCAAGGAAAACTTACTGGATTTACATTAAAAGGAGCTGGTAATATGAACATTACAAAAAATTTTTTAAAAGACTATTTAGAAAGATTTAATGAAACACCATTTCTAGTTAGGCTTAAAGACGGGGAAGAATTTCTAGTTGGAGATAGCTCTCCTCAATTTAAAGTTATTGTAAATAATGATATTAGCAAATCTGAATTATTAAAAAGTACATCTTTAGCACTTGGAGAAGCCTACATAAATAGAGACATTGAGGTTGAAGGAGATTTATTTTTAACCTTAAATCTACTTCTAAAACAGATAGACAAATTTAATATTGATAACTCAGCTGTAAAACATTTGCTACATTCATCTAATTCGATGAGACATCAAAAAAAAGAAATACACGCTCATTATGACATTGGAAATGATTTTTATAGTTTATGGCTAGACAAAACACTTAGTTATTCTTGTGCATATTTTAAAGATGATAATGATAATCTTTATGATGCTCAGGTTAATAAAGTTCATCACATATTAACTAAACTAAATTTAGAAGAAGGTATGAGTCTTCTTGATATTGGTTGTGGATGGGGATTTCTATTAATAGAAGCAGCAAAAAAATATAAAATTCATGGTGTGGGAATTACACTTAGCGAAGAACAATTTAAAGAGTTTAATATTAGAATTAAAGAAGAGAATCTTCAAGATTACCTTGAAGTAAAACTTATGGACTATAGAGAACTTAAAGAATCAAATCTTACATTTGATAGAGTTGTTAGCGTTGGTATGCTTGAACATGTTGGCAGAGAAAATTATGAGCTTTTTATTAAAAATGTAAATGCTGTCTTAAAAGATAGTGGATTATTTTTGCTTCATTATATAAGTGGCTTAAAAGAATCTTATGGAGACCCTTGGATAAAAAAATATATTTTCCCTGGTGGAGTTATTCCTAGTTTAAGAGAAATGATACATATTTGTAGCGATTATAACTATCATACTATAGATGTTGAAAGTTTAAGATTACATTATGTAAAAACTTTATTATCTTGGCATAAAAACTTCTATGATAGTCTTCCTAAGATTAAAGAAATGTTTGATGATAAATTTATAAGAATGTGGGATTTATATCTTTGTTCTTGTGCTGCTGCTTTCAATACTGGTATTATAGATATACATCAGATACTTTTCACTAAAGGTATCAAAAATGATTTACCTCTAACTAGAGATTATATGTACTCTTGTTCAAAATAGGTACTTTTATAAATTAATCAAAATTTGAACTTAATTATAAAAATAGAGCTATATTTAAGTAAAGCTTTTTATAAACTAAAATCTTTTATCTTAAAATAGCTCTATTTATTTATAAGTTTTAATTCAGCTATTATACACTGTAACAAAACTCTCCATTTTCTTTTATGTTAAAGAAGTCTGCATAACATACATCAAATATCCTATTTTCTAAATCAGATATTTCAACCTTATTTTTTATCAAATGAGTTAATACACCTACATATGAAATATCTCCTTGTATAACTGCTCCATAGATTATATTATCTTTAAAAACAAACTTTTTATAACAATCATTTCCATGTCTAGTTAATACTTTATAACTATCATCTACAGGTGTATTCATGCCTATAGAAATGGTTGGTATATCCATAAAATTCATACTATTTTTAAAAGCAAATTCATCTTCTATCTTTTTATCTTTTCCAACCATATTGTGTGCAGCTATAATTCCTTGTTTTACAGCTATAGGCCAGATGGCATTTTTACCTACAACATCCCCTGCTGCATAGATATCTTCTCGTGTTGTTTGGCATCTATCATCTATTATTATGCCTCTGTCATATTCTATTCCTGTTTCATCCAAAAAGTCAGCATTAGGTTTCACTCCTGTAGCTACGATTACCATGTCTGCATCAAGAATTTCTCCGTTTGAAAATGCAACACCTTTAACATCTTTGCTATCATCTAAAACAATTTCTTGTATTGATGCACTTGGATAAAATTTTACGCCTTTTTCTTTAAATTTATTTTCATATACTGATGCTGTATATTCATCTAATTGTCTATCTAAAATATATTTTTCCATAAAGGCCACTGAAATATCTAGCTGTTCATATTTAAATAAACCAATTAAAGCATCTATCCCAACTAGTCCTGCACCTATTATAACAACTTTCTTCGATTTTTCTGCCTTCTCTTTTATTTTATAAATATCATCTATGTTTCTTACAGAGTATACAAAATTTCCTTCTCTTAAATTCTTTATAGGAGGAATAGCAGAAGATGCACCTGTAGCTATTAAAAGCTTATCATAATTTACAGTGACATCTTCCATTTGAACTAGTTTTTTATCTGTGTCTATTCCTTTAACAGTTTTACCTGAAATCCAATTTATATTGTTTTTCTCCATAAAGTCTTCATCAACAAAGTTTATTTGTTTTAAAGTTCTGTGTTCAGATATAACATGATGTAGCATACATCTTGAGTATATATTTTCATCTTTAGAAATTATCACTATACTAGAATCTTTATCTAATTCTCTCAATGTTTTTGCTGCATTTATACCAGCAGCACTAGCCCCTAACACTACATAATTCATCATTTTCCTCCTTCTGTAATTCAATTGCCCCACTTGGACAATTAGCTACACATCTAGGATATTCCTCATCTTTACATAAATCACATTTAAGTATATTTTGCTTGCTTCTATCATCTGGTTTTAATAATCCATATGGACAAGACATCACACACATATAACATGAACCACATTTTTCTTCATCATATGAAACAATTCCACTTTGACTATCTTTATGCATTGCACCACTCATACATGCTAAGGCACATTCCGGTTCATCACAGTGTCTACAAAGAATTGGAACTGGATTATTATGTTTGCTATCTAGTTCTATATGCCCTCTACTATCATTATCTATATTTTCTAAATCAAGAGTATACATGTCATAATCTTTATTATGCTTTAACATACAAGCTAATACACAACTTTTACAGCCTGTACATAAATCTTTATTTATAAAAATTCTATGCATTACATTCCACATCCTTTAACCCTAAATTTTTTCTTCTGTCTATTATTATTTGTTCTAATTGATCAGCTGAAGATTTAGGATCTGGATTCACTATAACATGTCCTCCTGTTAAGTCTTTTAATTTTTCTGTTAATACCTCTGTTACTAATTTTCCTCCTGTTATAAATGGAGGTAATGCTAAATGAAGAGGTAAACCAAGAGCAAGTCCAAAAGCTCCATCAGCTAATGCTTGTTCTTCTAACCATTGTGGAGCTGAAAGCACTAATGGTAATTGTGGTAAATCTATTCCAAGCTCAGCTGCTAACTCTGTTGCTACTATTTCAAGTCTTCCTATAGCTAAACATGGCCCAAAGTTTAATACTGGTGGTATTCCTAAAGTCTTACATACTTCTTTTAAGTTTTCTCCTGCTAATTCTTCTGCTCCAAGTGACATAAGACCAACATTTTCTAATCCTCCAGTAGAACATCCTGCTGAAAGTACTATAATATCTTTTTTAATTAACTCCTTAGTCAATTCAACAGTATTTACATCATGACCTCCTGCTGTCATATTTGAACATCCTACAACAGCTGCAACCCCTTTAATTTTTCCTCCTGCAATTAAATTAATAAGAGGTTTCCATGAATCTCCTAAAAATGCTTTTAGATTCTTTTCACTTACACCAGTTAAAGACTGCTCAAATCCATGGTCTTTTGGTATATCTATTTCAACACTTCCTCTTCTATCTTTATAAGATTCTAGTGCTTTTTGTATTAATGAATTACTAAGTTCATCTAAATTGCTTCTATCTAATTCTATATATTCTGCATTTGCTTTTTTAGCAACATCATCTAAGCAAACCATTTTTACTTTATATTTATCTGCTATTGGCTCAAGTCCAGGTATAGTACAGTTAAATTCAGAAAGAACTATATCTATTGCTCCAGTTGATAAAACAGCTTCACTTGTAAAGTTGTTACCAGCATGACCAGCAAATACTTCTTGGTAATGTTCTCCTCTTAATTGTAAATCTTGACCAACACATGTACATCCTACTAATTTAAATCCTTTTGCCCCAACAGATTGAGCTAATTTTATAACATCTTCATCTTTTAATCTGTCTTGGAAATTTGCAAATGTTGAATGTTGATGACCTGTTATCATTATATTTATGTAGTCTGGGTCTATTACATTAAATCCTACAGGAGCCATTCTTATAACTGGTTCTCCTAACATAACATCATTTAAAAGATTAGTTAGAGTAAGACCATATAACCCTGTTGATATTCCTAAATTTAAACAGTTGACTAACATGTCTACTGGGTCACTGTTTAAATTTGTTGATGATTTTACTATTGCATCAAACACTTCTGATTTTGCACCACCAGGCATTATACCTAACTCTTTCCATTTTTTTACTCTAGGTGCATAAGCTATTTTTTCTACTAATTCCATCTTGTCATCTCTTGATTTATATAAATCATTTATAACTTTATCAGCTACTTTTATACATTTATCGTATTTTTCATCACTTTCTATTCCAAACATCTCTGCTAATTGATTTAATGTTTTTTCTCCCTTAATAACACCTTTAGTTATTCCAACATTTTTTAAATTCTTAGCTGTATTTTCTACCACATGTAAATAACAAGCTGCCCCTGATGCTACTGCTCTTAAAAAGTTTCTTGCTACTATAGTATCTGCATCTGCTCCACATATACCTCTTGGTGACTTTGGAGTTACTCTACATGGTCCATTTGAACAGAGTCTACAACAGACTCCTTGAAGTCCAAAACCACATTTAACCTTTTGATCTTCAGTTCTATGAAATGCTGTTTCAACATCCTTTGAAGCTACAAAACTTTCTAATTTCTTGTCTGCGCTTTCGCACATTTTACAAGTGTTACAAGCCATTACAAATTCCCCCTTATATTTTTATATTAAAAAAGTAGATTTAATAGCATTATAGTGATTGACTACAATTTAACTATTAAAATCTACTTATTTGATACCACGTTTTCCCAAGCTTCAAACAAAATATAAATTATTAAAATAAATATATATATTTATTTTTTTTTACACTTTTAATTGTTCAAATCTTTACTTATTTTTTCTAGCTTATTTAAAACCCTATCCTTCTCACTTCCATCTAGTACTTTTGGTTGATAATTATTTCTAGAGCTACTAGATGTTATTGCTGTTGGTATTATATTTGGCTCTTTAATTGAAGATAGTTTATTATCTGAGAAGGTAAAAGTTTGTTGATATATATAACTGTCTGTATCAGAAGGATTCTTGTTTCCTCCAAAACAAAAATTTCCTAAACTATAGGCTATATACTTATCTTTATACTTTTCTATACCTTGAACTACATGAGGATGAGAACCTATAACTAAGTCTGCACCCTTATCTATCACATAATGAGCGAAATCTTTTTGTTTTTTATCTGGAGAATATTCCAGCTCTATTCCCCAGTGAAAATAAACCATAACAACATCTGACTTCTCTTTTAGGGCTTTAATCTCATCTTCCATTTGTTTTAAGTTTTTTTCATTGTATTCAGTTGACAATCCATTATATCCCAATAAACCTACTTTAATTCCATTAACATCTATTACTGCATCTTTACCTAAAGCAAAGTAATTTATCTTATTTTCATCCAATATGAACTTAGTGTCCTTCATACCTTCCTCAAAATAATCCTCTGAATGGTTATTCGCAACACTTACTGCCTCTACACTTCCAGACTTCAAAATGTTTATATATTCTGGTTTGCCTTTAAATGCAAACTTCTTCTCCTTCGCCTTTGATGCATTGGTAAGAGGACCTTCTAAGTTAACTACTGTCAAATCATCTTTTTCAAATATAGGTTTTACATTTTTAAGAAAATAATCATAGTCCTTTCCTTGTCTTTCAAATTCATGGTCGAAACTACCATAGTATGATGAACCTTTATAGTTTCCCATAGTTACATCACCAGCAAAACTTATAGTTATATCTTTTATTATAGGCTCTCTTTTTTGTTCTTCAACCTGACTTTGGTTATTATTAGAATCTTTTTTAATATTGTTTTCTTTATTCGAATTATTAGAACACCCTACTACAAGCAACAATAAACTCATAATACATATGTAAACTGACTTATTTTTCATATTAAATCTCCTTTAAATCAACAAATTCTTAATAAAATATACTCTTTAAGAGTATAACATTTTTAAATGTACTACATACATAACTTTTAAACTTTAATTTTATTTTTAAGGTAAACTTCTCTAAGATAAATAAAAATATAAGCAGATTAAAATTTATTGTAAAACTTTAAAATAAGAATATCACAATAAAGTTTTTATTGTAGAATTAATTTAATTGTTATATTCAATAATATTTGTTATAATGTTATTGAATTACAATACATATAAAAGGGAGGATTTCAAAATGGCATATAAAATTACTGACGCTTGTATAAGCTGTGGTGCTTGTGAGGCTGAATGCCCTGTTAGCTGTATATCAGCTGGAGACGACGCATATGTTATAGATGCTGGTTCTTGTATAGACTGTGGTTCTTGTGCAGGAGCTTGTCCTGTAGATGCACCTCAACCAGAATAATAATTGGTTATTCATAAAGAGACTGTCTTAATTTGATTTTATCAATATTAATCAGTCTCTTTTTATTATGCATAAATTAAATAACATTTATTTTTAAATATCATCACTTTACTCCATTAAAATAAAGCATTTATTTCTATTATATAAATTTAATAATATTGTATATAATCCTTTGCTGTGACTCTTTCATTGCTATGTATAAACCTAATATTTTTAATTTGATGTTTCTTTTCCTTCTTCATAAAATCTTTCGTATTTGCTAAAACAATCAAGGCATACCTTCTTGCTATCTTGAATTCTTATATATTGCTCAGGTGCAAACTCTCCACACACTTCACATTTAAGAGACTTAAATATTCTTGCCTTTTCTGGAAGTCTTAATTTTGTGTCTGTAATTTCAAATATATCTTCAAATTCACTTTCTAATAAGTATTTTTTATACCCTTCTCTATCCATATCAAATGGTTTTGATTTCACATATATTCTTATAGACTTTCCATTTTCCCTATTAAAAAAATGGTATACTGATTTACCTGTCATTCTAAGCAGCAAATTCCCTTTACCCATCGTACAACTTAATACCACTTGTATACCATCTATTCCACATGCATCATTTTCAGAAATACATACAATCTCTTCATCCCCTGACTGATTACATTCCAAATATTTTCTCGCTGCAAGTGCCGCTTTAAATCCTATAGCTAGACCTGGACATTCATGACCATGAAATTCAATAGCTTTTTGCCATAACTCTTCCACTAATATCACTCCCTTTATATTAAGTTTACTTCTATATTATATCAATTTTAGCTTTTATATTTTAAAAAGCCAGATGATTTAATATTAAATCTTCTGACTTTCTCAATACTCTTCATAGTTACTTATTATTAATATGTTTAAGTTGTCTACTTTCCTTCTTTCATCAAATATGATAAAGTAAATAAGCTTTCTGTTAGGTTTACATTTTCAACTATAACACCTTTCGGAACTTCTAAATCTAATGGTGCAAAATTCCATACACCTTTTATTCCAGCTTTTACAACTCTATTAATAACTTCTTGTGCTCCATTTTTAGGTATACATAATACAGCAATATCTATATCATTGTTTTTTATAAACTCTTCTAAAGTGTCTGAATCTAACACTTCAAATTCTCTTATCTTTAAACCTATCATTCTAGGATTTGCATCAAACAAAGCTTTTATCTCGAATCCAGCTTTTCTAAATCCTGCATAATTGGCTATAGCTTGTCCCAAGTTACCCGCTCCTACAAGAACTGCATTATATGGTCGGTCTAATCCAAGTATTTTACCTATCTCAGTATGAAGAGCCTCTACATTATAACCATACCCTTGTTGTCCAAATCCACCAAAGTTATTTAAATCTTGTCTTATTTGAGAAGCAGTAAAACCTATTATATCACTCAATTCTTTAGAAGATATTCTTTGTATATCCCTATCTAATAAGTCTCCAAGATATCTATGATATTTTGGGAGCCTTCTTATAACTGCCATTGATATATTTTTATTTCCCAACATTTTCACCTCCTAAAAGTGTCCTCTTTTTTGTTTGATTCACAATAAAATATTTCTTTTTCAAAACTAATACATATAACCTTGATTATATTATATCAAAACATTATAATTTTAGATAGTTCAAGGAGGTAGAAATTTATGATTGTTTTGTCATGCAACAACTTAAATAAAAGTTTTGGTATAGATTCTATATTGGAAAATATTAGTTTTACAGTAAATGAAGGGGATAAAATTGGTATAATTGGCATTAATGGTACTGGAAAAACTACTTTATTTAAAATAATATCGGGAATTTATGGCTATGATAGTGGAGATATTTACACTTCTAAAGATTGTGAAATCGGATATTTAGAACAAAATACCAATTTTTATTCGGATAATACCATTTTAGAAGAAGTGTTGGAAGTTTTTAAAGATTTGATAGATATGGAATCCTATTTAAGAGAATTGGAAGTTAAAATATCTGAGGAAAGCACAAAAACAAACTCTCCAATTTTAGAAAAAATCATGGATGAATATTCACATAAGTTAGAATTATTTTCAGATTTAAATGGATATGGATATAAGTCTGAAGCTAAAGGAGTTTTAAAAGGATTAGGATTTAGTGACAATGATATGGATAAACCAATAAGTATACTTTCTGGTGGTGAAAAAACTAGGGTTCTTTTAGGAAAATTACTTCTTAAAAAACCAACTTTATTATTACTTGACGAGCCTACTAACCACTTAGATTCTGAAGCAATAGAATGGTTAGAAGTATTTTTAAAACAATACAAAGGTACTGTTATGCTAATATCTCATGATAGATATTTCTTAGACCAAGCTGTAAATAGAATTTTTGAAATTCACAATAAAAGACTTAAAGTATATAATGGTAACTATTCTAAATTTGTTGAGCTGTCTAAAATAGAAAAAGAACTAGAACTAAAAAAATTCGAAGACCAGCAAAAAGAAATAAAAAAACAAGAAGAATCTATTGAAAGACTAAAAGCGTATGGTCGGGAAAAGCACCTAAAACGTGCGAGAAGCAAAGAAAAAGCATTGGACAAAGTAGATGTTTTAGATAAGCCAGAAGCTTATAGAAAAAAAGCTCGTATACAGTTTACTCCCTCTGTTCAAAGTGGGAATGATGTCCTTCAAATTAGAGATGTATCTATGGGATATGGAAAAAGAATACTTTTTAAAGATTTAAACTTAGACATATATAGAGGAGAAAAAGTTGCTCTTATAGGTGCAAATGGTATTGGTAAGTCTACATTATTTAAAATAATAACTAACGAACTACAACCTCTTAATGGTAATATTAAGTTTGGAACTAATGTCCATGTTTCTTACTTCCATCAGGAACAAAAAACTCTTAATTTGGATAACACCATAATTGATGAAATTTGGGAAAATAATAATCATCTTACTCAAACCACTTTAAGAAATATGTTAGGAGCATTTTTATTTGTTGATGAAGAAGTTTTCAAGAAAATTTCTACATTAAGTGGTGGAGAAAGAGCCAGAGTGGCTATACTTAAACTTATACTATCCAATGCAAATTTCTTATTGTTAGATGAGCCTACTAACCACCTAGATATTGATTCTAAAGAGGTTCTTGAGGAAGCATTAACTAATTATGATGGTACTATATTTACAATATCACACGATAGATATTTTCTAAATACTGTTGTAGATAAGATTCTTGTTTTAGATGAAGATGGAGTTACTGAATATTTAGGTAACTATGATTATTATATTGATAAGAAAAGACAAGTTCAGGAAATGAGTATTGTTGAAGAGAAAGAAGAAAAAACAAGGACTCAAATAAAGGATGAAAAAAGAAAAGAAAGAGAACAAAGAGAATTAGAAAAGAAAAATAGAATAAAAAGGCAAAGTATAGAAAAAGAAATTGAAAAACTAGAACTTAAAATTGAAGAATTAGATGTGCTATTGTGTCAAGAAGAAGTATACTCTAATCCTGAGAAAGCTAAAGAAGTCAGTCAAGAAAAAATCAGTTTAGAAAATGACCTTTCCTCTCTATATGATGAGTGGGAAGAGTTTATGTAAAAAGGAGAGGATTATTTGCAAGCATTGTTTTCTTTAAAGGATGAAAATAAAAGGTTTTACAAGATACTTCTATCTTTATGTATACCTATTATCATACAAAACTTAATTTCTACGTCTGTAAATGTAATAGATACAGTTATGATAAGTAGTTTAGGTGAAGTATCTGTAGCTTCAGTTGGAGTTGCAAACCAATTTTTCTTCCTTTTTAATATGTCTCTGTCTGGTATTACAGGTGGAGCTGGAGTTTTTATTTCACAGTTTTATGGAAAGAAAGATATTAGTAATATAAGAAAGGTTACAGGTCTTACCTGTATATTAGCACTAGCTTTAAGTTTTGTATTTGTTATCCCTGCTCTACTAACGCCAAAACCAATAATACACATATTTTCTTATGATTCAGAGGTTGTAAGACTTTGTATAGAGTATTTTAGTATTGCAGTATTTAGTTATCCATTAATAGCTATAAGTACAGTGTTTAGTACTGGTTCTAGAGGTGTTAGGAATCCTAAGTTAGGTATGATTTGCAGTGCATTTGCTCTTGTAACAAATGTTATTTTAAATTATGGATTTATATTTGGTAATTTAGGGCTTCCTGCATTAGGCGTAAAAGGAGCTGCTTTAGCAACTGTAATTGCAAGAATATGCGAATTAATTTTAATGCTTACTTATGTCTATTTTTATAAAAAAGACTATATATTAAAATTTGGTTTGAAAAATCTAAAGACTATTGATAAGATTTTTATCAAATCTTTTTCATCAAAGAGTTTCCCTATATTTGTAAATGACTCTGCATGGGCAGTTGGAACTGTTCTGTATTCTGTTGCCTATTCAAGGGCAGGTACATCTGCTATAGCGGCAAGTCAAATAGCAACTAGTACAGGTAACTTTTTTATAATGACTGCTGTATGTATTGCATCTGGTGCATCTATTATGCTTGGTAATGAACTTGGTGCTGACCATATCAAAAGAGCCATTGAATATGCTAAGAAATTTTCTATACTAGTGTTTTTAGCTGGTTTAATACTTGGAATTATTTTAATTTTAAATATCCCATTATTATTAAAGATGTTCAGTGTTTCTGATAGCTTGTCTTCTGATATAACTAAAATATTTTTTATAATGGGTATACTAATGGCTCTAAAATCATTTAATACATTAATTATAATTGGTATTTTGAGAAGTGGTGGAGATACTAAATATGCTCTATTTTTAGAATTAGGATGTATGTGGTTAGCTTCACTTCCTTTAACTTTTATAGCTGCATTTAAAGGGGCACCTATATTTATCCTTGTTCTACTCACTTACAGTGAAGAAGTTGTAAAATTTATATTTGGTGTACCTAGAGCATTATCTAAAAAATGGGCTATTAACATAGTTAAAGAAATTGATTAATAACAATAGTATATTTTAGTAGTATATAATACTTTAAAATAGTCTCACTGAAAACAGCTAAATTATTTCTGGTTTTCAGTGAAGCTATTTTTTATTTTTTATAGAAATTATTATATTATATTTAAGTGAAATAACAATAATATTTATAACTATTTATCTTCTAAAAATTCCTTTACTTCAAAGGCTAATCTATATAATTTATCATAGTTCAAAACTTCATATGTACTATCTATTTTTTTAATTATACCCTTTTCAATTAAATTCAATAGGGAGTGGTATCTACTCTTTCTACTGATTGAATAAATTTCACTAAAATTACGAATATACTTTGCTTTACATGTACTATTCTCTTGTTTTTTTAATATACAATATGCAATGACTTCTGTACAAGAAAATAATTCTCTTACCATTCTAGTCTTGTACAACTCATATATTCTTCTTGTACATTTACTGTGAAATAATTCAATAAAATCTCTTTTAAGGTATAACTCATCAAAGACATCTTTTTTAAATCGGAATAATTTTATATTAGTTTTCGCAAAGATATCACATTTCAAATTATGTTCATATATATAACTAATTTTACCTATAAATTCATTTTCTGGTACAATATCAACAAGAAATTTATTTCCTCCTCTAGTAGAGCATTCTACTAATGCAACTCCCTCTATTATAAAAAAGACTTCTTGTAAATCTTCATCTGACGCTACAAATCTTTGCCCTTTTTTATATTCAACAATGGATACTTGATTTAAGTTATTTTTAATAATTGGGTATATGCTCGTTTCTTCTGCTTTCATTAAATTCTCCTTTTATGATATATTATGTAAAATATTCTATTTATATATTTTAATTTAGACTAATTTTTAACAAAAGATAATATAACAATTAAATTAATCTTGACAAATCTATTCTACTCAAGCAGAATAAACTTATACATATATATTTTCATATATTATTTATTTTAATATAATTCTATATTTATGAAATTGTATTATCAATAGAATTTGTTAAAATAAATTTTTTAGATGTATATTATAATTTAATCGAATAGAAATGAAAAATATACATACATTTTAGATTTTAAGCAACAATTAGGGGGATTTGGTGACAAGATTTAATTATAAGGAAGAAGGTTTCTATGTATGATTCTCAAAAAATCATATCTAGGCACCTTCTTTTTTGTATAAAACTCTATTAAATTTAAAAAGTTAGATATAAAATTATTGATGTTACATAAAAAAGATATTAAAATTAAATTATTTTATAGTATTAATAATGTTGAATAGTTTAAGTATTAATATTGTATAAGTTTTGTACCATTTTAGATACAATGAGATATATTGATTATGGAAATAACCTTCCTGTAAATATTATTAAAAACTATTTATTATATAAATAAGGAGAAATCAATGAAAAAATCAGTAGCTTTGATAAATGATAGCAGAAAAGATTTAATAGATTTTTTGGAAAATAACTTAAAGTTAGTTTTTGGAGATTACATAAAAATTAACAGATATTTTATAAATGAAATAAATGATGATGATATTATAAACGATGATGTAATATTAGTAATGTCTGTAGAGAGATTAGATAAAATTATAAATAATATATTGGACAGGAAAAAAGTTATTGTAATAAGAAGAACTTTTAAGGAAGATAAAGTATATGATTTATTATCCTTACCACAAGGTACAAATGCTTTAATTGTAAATGATTCTGATGAAACTACTTTAGAGACTATAAGCTTATTTTATAAGATTGGAGTAACTAATATCAGACCAGTTCCATATATGAACGAAAATAATTATAAAGATATAAAGATAGCTATAACTCCAGGAGTTCCAGAAAAAGTCCCTAGTTTTATCTCAGATATTTTTGATTTAGGTCATAGATATATAGATATTTCTACCTTTATAGAAATAATAAACTTATTACAAATCGATTCAAAAGAAATACAATCTAATCTAGTTAAATACTCAGAAGAAATAATAAGTTTAGACACAGGTATAAAAGATAAATATAAGGAACTGTTTTTAAAGATAGAAGAATTAGATACAATATTGAACTTATCAAAAGATGGTGTAATAAATACATATAATAGTAAAGTAAAAGACATCTTAAATACAAAAGAAGATATCTATGGTAAACATATTGAAGAAGTGTTTATAGATAGTTTAAAGGTTTTATTAAATGAAAAAGAGATATTGGACAAGGTTGTTATATTTGATAAAAAGTATATAAATGTAAATAAAAAAAACATATACAATAAAGATGAAAAAATGGGCACATATTACAGTTTACAAGAAATAACATACATAAAAAAGCTAGAACAAAATTTAACTAAAAAATTAAGAGAAAAAGGACAAATAGCAAAATATACATTCAAAGATATAAAAACAAATAGCCCAAAGATGCTTGAATGCATAGATTTAGCTAAAAAAGTTTCTAAATCTGATTTAAGTATACTTATTAGAGGTGAAAGTGGAACTGGTAAGGAGCTCATAGCCCAATCTATACACAATAATTCAACTAGAAAAAATCAGCCATTTATAGCAGTAAATTGTGCAGCTGTTCCCGAAAACTTACTAGAAAGTCAGTTATTTGGATATGATAAAGGTACTTTTACTGGTGGTCTAAAAGAAGGAAAACAAGGATTATTTGAGCTAGCAAACAATGGAACTATATTCTTAGATGAAATTGGCGACATGCCCTTAGAACTACAAACAAAGCTCCTTAGAGTTCTTCAAGAAAAACAAATAATGCCTGTCGGTTCTCATAATATAATTAATATAGATGTTAGAATCATATCAGCTACTAATAAAAATCTAGAACAAATGATTGATAATAGTAAATTTAGAGAGGATTTATATTATAGATTAAATACAATTCCAATAAATATACCTCCTTTAAGGGAAAGAAAAGAAGATATCTTAATTATTATGGAAGATTTAATTAATAAAAAGTTATTGATTACACCAGAAGCAAAAGAGCTTCTACAAAACTATAAATGGAAAGGTAATATAAGAGAACTCCAAAATGTAACATCTTATTTAAATATTATGTGTGATGATATTGTACTTGAAAAGGACTTACCTCCAAACTTAAGAACTTTAGATAATAAGAATTCCCCATTAAAACTAAAGTATAATAAAAACGATATTTTAAATATACTAGAAGTGTTAATTTTAAATAAAGAATCAGATGTTGGTATTGGTAGAGGACTAATTTTACAAAGATTACTAGATAAAAATATTCAAATTACCGAAGGGAAAATAAAAAAAATATTTGAATATCTAAAAAAAGAAGAATTTATAATTTGTAATTCAGGAAGATATGGAAGTAAAATAACTCAAAAAGGAGAAACCTTTTATAATAAATTAAAGTATGAAACTCTATAAGTTTATCAACTATTAAATAAAAAATCTATTAGGGAATAATTTGTTTCCTTAGTAGATTTTTTTGTTTGCTAAATACATCAAAATTATAGTTTATTTTTATCTAATTAATAGGAATTAATAGGAATAGGATAAATAAAAATTTTCCTATTTTCTTTATAAACACTTATATATAGCATAATCTTTATCCAAAATAAGATTTTTTACTGAAAATTGCAATATAATATTTATTTTTCATACTTTTCATACAATATAATGATTTTTTTTATTCAATATTTTTATAAAAAACAAAATTCTTAAGCAAAAAAATATGGCATAATAATTGCTTAACTATATTAACAAAACAATAAAAAGCAATTGGAGGAATAAAAATGCAACCAACTTTAAAATTAGAAAATCAAGTTAAAGAATTAGAAAAAGATTTTGTAATAGAAAGTTGTAATTCTATAAAACCTTGGTTAATAGATGTTAGAAGAGAATTACACAGAATTCCAGAATTAGCTCTTGAGGAAAATCTTACAAAACAAAAAGTCATTTCTTATTTAAAAGAAATAGGAATTGATTATATGGAATTTACAAAACACAATGGAATTATGGCATACATTTTAAAAGAAAATGCAGATAAAACTATTTGTATAAGAGCAGATATGGATGCGCTTCCTATAGAAGAAGAAAACGATATACCTTACAAATCAATACATAATGGAAAAATGCACGCTTGTGGTCATGATGCGCATACAACAATGCTACTTGGAGCATGTAAAGTACTTCATTCAATGAAGGATAGTCTAAATGTAAATGTAAAATTCTTATTTCAACCAGCAGAAGAAGGTTTTGGTGGAGCAAAATTCTTGGTTGAAGATGGGTGTTTAGAAAACCCTAAAGCTGATTATATATTTGGGCTTCATGTCATGCCACACATTAAAACAGGATTTATTGAAACAAAATACGACACATTAAATGCAAGTGTTGATACTATAGAAATAAGTGTTAAGGGTAAAAGAGCTCATGGTGCATACCCTGAAAATGGTATTGATGCAATAGTCACAGCTTCACAAATTGTTACATCACTACAAACCATAATAAGTAGAAACCTAGAACCAAATAATGCTGCAGTTTTGACTATAGGCAAAATATATGGTGGTGATGCACATAATGTAATATGTGAAGATGTAAAATTAGAAGGTACATTGAGAACTTTAAATAGTGAGACAAGGGATTTTGTAATTAATAAGATTACTAAAATTGTTGAAGATACAGCATCTGCATTTGGATGTATTGGAACATTATATGTGAGTGACGAAAATTACCCTGCTGTTATAAATGAAAAGGAATTAGTAGATACTGTTATTTCAAGTACTAAGGAATTACTTGGAGAAGAAAAATTTATACTGAGAACAAACCCTTCATTAGGTGGAGAAGATTTTTCTTTTTATACAGAACATTGCAAAGGAGCGTTCTTCCATTTAGGGTGCAAAAACGAGGAAAAAGGGCTGACTTCACCTCTTCATACCTCTAAATTTAATGTAGATGAGGATTGTCTGCCAATAGGAGTTATGATACATGTAATGAATACTTTATATTTTAATTAATATGGTAATTAATAAAAGAATAGGAGATAAATTAATATGGAAAAAGCTAAAAAATTAGGGTTATTTAGTATGATATTATTAGGAATTAATAGTATCATAGGTTCAGGTATATTCTTACTACCAGGTAAAGTTTACAATCTAGCAAGCCAAAATAGTATATTTATATATATTTTTGCTACACTTCTAGTTCTATCAATACTTTTATGTTTTGCAGAGGCTGGAAGTATGTTTGACAAAAATGGAGGTGCATATTTATACTCCAAAAAGGCATTTGGTGATTTTATAGGTTTTGAAGTTGGTACAATGTCTTGGGTCATTAGAATCATATCATGGTCTACACTGGCAGTAGGATTTGCAACAGCTTTAGGCGCATTTTGGCCAGAAGCTGCTACTGAATATAAAGGGTATATCGCAGTGACATTAGTGACATTACTTTCAATAAACAGCTTATTTGGAATTAAAAGCACAAAGATAATGAATAATGTAATAACTATAGCTAAATTAGTACCATTAATAATTTTTGTAATAATCGGAATATTCTTTATAAAATTTGATAATGTTGTTCCTTCAGGTAATGTTCTAAATTCCAGTATAGGACCAGCTATAATATTAGTATTTTACGCGTTTACTGGATTTGAATCATTTGTTGTAGCAAGTGGAGAAATGGATAATCCTAAAAAAAATCTTCCAATAGCATTAATAACTACAATATTTATATGTGCAATAATTTATATCTTAATTCAAGTTGTCTGTATGGGTATACTTGGAGACAAACTATTTGAAAATAGTATTCCAATCGCAGACGCTTCAAGCGTATTTTTAGGTAATTATGGCAAAGTCTTTATATCTGTAGCAACATTAATATCTATATTCGGAATAAATATAGGTTCTTCAATAGTAACTCCTAAATGTGGCTCTGCTCTAGCAGAAGAAGGTTCTCTTCCAGCATTTATAGGAAAAACAAATAAATATGATGCTCCATATGTAGCAATAATAATGTCTTTAATCTTCTGTATACCACTTGTATTAACTGGAAGTTTTGAACAGCTTGCAGTAATGAGTGTAATTGCCAGATTTGCTCAATACATACCAACTTGTTTGTCAGTAATAGTTTTAAGAAAAAGAGCAGATATTCAGGCTTCATTTAAAATTCCTTTTGGTCCTGTTATACCAACAGTAGCTATATTAGGTAGTTTATGGTTGTTACAACAAGCTTGGCTTGAAGATATGTCAAAACCTGTAACTCAAAATAGGGTTTTGATAGGACTAGGAGCAATGTTATTGATAGCACCTTTATATGTACTTATGAAAAAAAATAAAAAAAATGAATGTGAGTGCAAAAATAAATCAGAAGATTCAAAATTGTATATCCCAAGAGAAAAAATTCAGTAATATTTTATAGATTACTTGACATTCTTTTTTATTTTAAATTTATAGAAAAAGTCAATAAAGACCTAAATTTTGTTATTTACACAAAGTTTAGGTCTTTATTTTTTCTAATAAGTAACATATATTAAATACTATAATCAAACATCAAAATTCAAACAAGTTTCAGGTTCATCTTCTATTTTTGCTATTTTAAACTTACATGCAATTAATGCTAGAGATACCAATGGATTTATAATATTTAATAATGCATATGGACCATATGTTAATGCAGATACCCCTAATGTTGCTGTTATATACGCTCCACATGTATTCCATGGTACCAGTGGAGAACTTAAAGTTCCACTATCTTCTAAAGCTCTTGACAACATCTTAGGGTGTATACCTCTCTTTTTATATTCCTTATTATACATTCTTCCTGGTATAACTATAGATAAGTATTGTTCACCTGCTATTATGTTAGTAACCGTGCAAGTTACCATTGTACATAATACTGTTCCAAATACACCCTTTGCTAATCTTAGTAAAGAAGAAGCTACTGCTTCAAGCATGCCTGTTTTTTCTAAAATACCTCCAAGAGATAAAGCACATATTGTTAAAGATACAGTGGACATCATATTCATAATCCCACCTTTAGATAATAAAGCATCTACCTCTTCTATTTGTGTTGATGAAACATATCCATTTTGTGCTGCGTCTAATATTACATTCATAGATTCTCCTTGGAAAACTATTGCAAACAATACTCCTAATACAGCACCTACTATAAGCCCTGGTATCGCAGGAACTTTAAATATAACTAATCCAATTACTATTGCTGGAGCTAATAATAATACTGGTGATAAAGTATTAAATGTAGAATCTAATGTAGACCTAATTAACTCTATCTGTTTTATGTCTAATGCTTGACCTGAATACTTCATTCCGATTACACCATAAATTACTAAACAAATTAATAATGATGGTATAGTTGAATATAGCATATATTTTATATGTGTAAATAAATCTGTTCCTGCCATAGCTGGAGCTAAGTTAGTCGTTTCAGATAAAGGTGATAGTTTATCTCCAAAGTAAGCTCCAGATATTATAGAACCAACTATTAATCCAGTTGGCATACCCAAACTTTGGCCAATTCCTAAAAGTGCTACACCTACTGTACCCATTGTACTCCAAGATGAACCTGTTGCAAGAGATACTATTGCACATACTAGCGTTGATGCTACTAAAAAAATATTTGGTGATAAAATTTTTAGTCCCCAGTAAATCATACATGGAACTACTCCACTTACTATCCAAGTTCCTATAAGTACACCTATTATAATTATGATTAAGATTGCTTGCATTGCCATCTTTATACTATTGAACATACTTAATTCTAGGTCTTTCCATTTAAAGCCAAGCCTATATACAGCCACAAGTCCTGCTACTGCTGCAGCTCCTATTAGTGGTACATGAGGTGATGAACCATACATTAATACCCCTAAACTTAAAAATAATATCAAGCAAGTAATTGGTATCATTGCATCAAACAGATTTGCTTTTCTACATTCTCGCTCTTTCATAAAATAATTTCCTCCTAATTATTTGAACACTACACTATAATTTTTTTTGAAACATATTCGCTCGTACTAGATGACACGATGCCTCCATAAGTTAATAAAAATTCTACATTGTCGCCTAATTTATAGTCATATTTTGTATTACTTACATCTAATATCATGTGGTCTGAACTTGCCCCTAATATCTTTATATCAGTGTCTATTGGAATTAAAGAGTCAATATTTATGTCCTGTTTACCTATTGCTATGATTGCCCTTTTTAAGATTCCCTTGTCTTCATAAACAGGTTTATTTCTAAAAGCATCCACTCCTATTTCGCCAATAGGAACTGATGGCTTTTCTTTACATTCAACTATTTGACATATTAATTTGAATACATCTTGATATGTCCCATTTATATTTTTGCCATATGCGGTTTCTCTACCAAGTAGAATAGATTCACCTATTCTCAAATTAGTAACACCTTCTGGCATATTATTACTTGTCATTAAATGTATAGAGCTTGAGTTACCTCCTGATACTATTTCTAGATTTATTCCAAATTTACCTTCTATCTTTTGAGCTATACTTACTAGCCTACCTATATTTTCTTTAGATGGTATAACAGCTCCATAACAAGTTAAGTTTGTAGCTATACCAACTATTTTAATATTTTTTAATCTTACTATCTCTTTTATACTATTAAAGAGGTCTTCTTCATAAAAGTAACCTTCTCGTAAATCTCCTAAGTCAAACATAAGAACTATATTATGAATAATATTTTTACTTTCACATAACTCATTTAATTTCTTTATAGTTTCTAATTCTGAGTTAAAACTTATATCACAATAATTGATAACTTCTTCTAGTTCACTTATCATGGGTATTCTAATCAGCATTTTAGGTAAATTTATATCTTGTAATTTTTTTAAGTTTTGAACTCTTGAATCTGCTATATAGTCTATTCCTTCACTATATACTGCTTCTACTATTTCTTTTTGTGCACAAAATGATTTAGTTACAAAAGATACTTTAATGTTTCTTTCATGACAACTCTGTAAAATTATTTTAGCATTATGTTTTAATTTTTCTATATCTATTTCTAATCTAGGGTACATAATCTTTCCTCCTTGAAGTTCAAACTTTTTAGTAGGAGCTTAAGAGATGCTTCTTCGTATTTTTTAGACAAAACACCCATAGAAGCCATAATATAGTCACTATCTATCAATATCTTTGTTTTTTCCTTTGGAAATAGTAATTCTTTATTTTTATTGTATTTAGTTATATTGTCTAATATTTTAATTCTACTAGGGAGCCTAGTAAGTGCTCCTCCTGTACCCACTATATATCTTACTTCTGTTAAATCTTTTCCTTCTGCAATTTTGATTTTTCCAGTTGTTCCATAAATATTTCTTATTTTTCCTGAGTGTCTTAACATAGCTTTAATAACAGCTTCTTTTGTCAATCTCTCGACAAATAATATTTCTTCTTTTGATTTTGGTATTGGCGGATAATTATCTATTACTTTATCAATATCTATAGATAATTCATTTTGTAAATTTTCTTTGCCTATAACTTCTACTATATTTTTCATATTTACATATACACCTAAATCCCCCTCAACACTTCTTTTAGCTACAGGTTCAGGGTTAACTAATATTTTATTAATATAGTCACTTCCATCTGTAACAGAATGTACATCAGTAGTTGCTCCACCTACATCTAGAGTTAATAAATCTCCAATATTTTTATATAAGAGTTTAGAAGCTTCCATTACAGCCCCTGGAGTTGGAGTAATATTTTCATTAACCATTTCTTTAATATACTTCATTCCTGGTGCTGTAGTTATATGATCTTCAAACACACCTTGAATGATTTTTCTTGTAGGTTCTATATTCAATAAATCTATTTTAGGGTATACATTTTCTGTTATATAAAGCTTATAATTTGTATCTTCAAATATTAATCTTACTTCCTCTTGATTTTCAACATTACCAGCATATATAACTGGTATACCTAAATTCATAGAAGCTATCATTTCGGCATTATAAATAGCTGTATCTCTTTCTCCGTAATCAACTCCACCAGCTATTAAAATTATATTGGGATTTATTTCTTTTATTTTCTTTAAATCAGTTCTTTTAATTCTACCTGATGTTACTTGACGAATAACAGCTCCAGCTCCTAGAGCAGCTTCTTTAGCTGCTTTTACTGTCATATCATATACTAATCCATGAACAGTCATTTTTAATCCACCAGCTGCACTAGAAGTTGCAAACATATCATTATATTTTATATCATCTACAGATAATTTATTAGCTAAATCTTTAATAGCACCTGATAAGCCATTTCTTACATCGCCACCTTCAAACACTGTTGTTGGAGCCTGACCTTGACCTAAAAATACAGGATTATCAGTATCAATATCATGAAAAGCGTTTACCACAGTGGTAGTACTTCCTATTTCAGCTACCAACACATCTATTTTTAGAGAAACTTTTTTATTCTTCATTATTTATTATTCATTTCTCTTCTTTTTTCAACTAAGAAAGTGGCTACATGTATACCTTTACTATTTCTTCCAAATCCAGCATCTATTCCTTGTTCAACGGCTATTTCAGGTGTTACTTGTGTTCCTCCACAAGCAATCATTACTTTATCTCTTATACCTTTTTCTACACAATAATCGTGTAATTTCTTCATATTTTTATAATGAATATCATCATGACTTATTATTGTAGATGCAAGTATTGCATCTGCATTTAGCTCTATTGCTGCATCTACTAATTTCTCTACAGGTACAGAAGTTCCCAAGTAATGGCATTCTATACCATATTTTTCAATACCACCATGTTTTATATCTATTATTTCCCTTAAACCAACTGAATGTTCATCTTCTCCAACTGTTGCTGAAACTATTTTCATAGGTTTTTCTTCTATATCTGCTCTTATTTCTTCATCAGTTAGTACTTTAGGCTCTTCTGGTATTACTAAATCATTTAAATCTATATCAAATGGAACTCTTCCCTTTACTTCTATCCTAGTACCTTCAGATTCATGCATAACTTCTCTACTTATAACCTCAACTTCTTGTAAATTCATTTTTTTGACAAATTCCAATGCTGCAAACTCAGCTGTTCTTTTATCGGTAGGAAGCATCATTGTTATCATTACAATTCCATCTGCACACCATTCCATTTCAGGCTTGATTTTAGTTCCACTTCTGTATTCCTCTGATTCTTTTAGTCTATTTTCCACATTATCAAAATCATCCAGTTCATCGATGTATATTATTTTGTCTGGATTTTCAAATGTACATCCATCTATTAATATTGATGGATTATCTATAGCTTTTTCATCGTATTGAGCTACATTATTGTATCCAAAGTGAGCAGTTACAGGTGCTAAATAATCTTTATCTCTTTCATAAACAGTACCTTCTCCAACTCCTCCTTTTATTTTTCTAGATATTCCATCACCATTTCTTTCTGGATAATTTCCTGAGTCAACGAAGAATCCTTGTTCTACAGATTCAAAATATCCTCCAACTTCAAATATTTCTTCCATATATAATACAGCTCTTTCTTTAAGCTCTCTTGCTTTGTATCTTAATTCGCCAACATCTTTAAGTTCTATCATATCCATAAGACCATCCATACCAACTAAAGCTTGCTTTGCTGTATCACATGCTTCTATGTTGTATATATGCCAAGGTACATTTCTACCTTCGTCAGGTGTTATAGTTGATTGTATGTCAGCTCTAGTTAAAACTGATGTTAATAAATTTAATACATGAGTGACTGTAGCTTCTCTAGTTGATGATTCCATATATTTAGTATTCATTTGAGCTCTCATCTTATAATCACTAAATAACTCCCTAAGTGCAACAGCGTAAGGTAAGTCTATTCTTAAACATGGTGCTGGAGGTGCTGTTGGTGGAACTGTTGATAAACATATATTACTTTTATCTATTCCTATTTTTTCTGAGAATATAGAATTTAAAGCGTGTTGAACCATAAGTTCAGGCATTACCTTCCATGCTTCTCTAGCAGTAGCATTAGCATTATGTGCTCCATCTATTTGAGCTATATTGGCAAAAGCCATTATTTGTTTAGCTTCACAAGCATCTACAAAAGATCTTACCATGTTTATATTTCTATATAGAACATTATATTGTGGGTCTTGATGTGCTCCATTGACCCCTTCTTCAGCAAACATTACTGCTACTTCAGGACCCGCAACACCGCTTACATATGAATGGTAATTAATCGGTCTACCAACTTCTTCTTCTATAAAGTCAAGAGCTTTTCTTTGAGCTCTTACTTGTTTTCTTGTTATTGGAACACCACCTATACCTTGAGGAGTGCCTTCTATAAGTCCATCAAAATGCGATTGTCCAGCTGTTCTAATGACCATTAAGTGGTCAGCACCATGATGAGCTGCCATCCTCATTCTTCTTATATCATCTTCAAATCTTCCAGAAGCTATTTCAGTAGTAATAACTGGGCTTGGTTGAGGGTCTATATTATTGAAATATTTAGATGATGGTAACCCTATACTCTTCTTTAAAGGTTTTGTACAGTCTTTATATTCAAAAGGTCCCATTTCAAGATTTTCCAAGTGTTCTCTCCAAACCCAACCTCTTCTTTTTGGTTTATATTTATCCAAATCTTTTAATATATAGTCTATATCTAATTTTTTATTTTCCTTTAACATGATTCTACCCCTTCTCTAAATAAACATGTAACTTCATCCCAATATTCACCATTAACTAATAATAAACCAGCTTCTCTAACTGATATATTTTTAGATTTAGCAAACTTATAAACTACATGCCCTGCCCCCTTACCTATAAGACCTCTTTCCATAACACCTTCTAAAATAGGTTTTACCTCAAGAGAAGAAAATCCCATTCTTAACAAAACAGACCTTTCTATTGATGGTGTTGTGTTCTTTTTACCAAGGTCTATCATTGGTTCTACTATCTGGGTAGCTAAACTCCAAAATCTTTCTTTTAACTCATCATCACTCAATTTCTGAAGATGTTTTCTTCTAACCTCAAAATCATCCTCTCTTTTTTTCATGAACATTCCCCCATTCATATCAATTTAAGTGAATTTTCCAACTATTTATTTCATGTTAAATTAAAAAACAGTAACTATTATAAATTATTTAACGTATCAATAACAAAATCTCTTGAACTTTTTACTTCTTCCATTAAAAATTCTATATCTTGATTACTTATACTATCAACATCATGAATATCGTTGTGAGAGATACAATTTTTTATAAATGATTTTCTTATTTTATTCATATCAATATCAACACATTTTAATAATTCTGGTCTTTCTGGTAATATTAAGTTTACTCCTGCAATTTCTTCTTCTGGATTCCCAAATTTTATATCTATTCCATTTTCTCTTGCAAAAGTAAGTTGTGGACATATGTGTTTACCTGCACCTGTATACTCTGTCTCTTGTACTACTATAACTTTATCTTCATCTAATTCTTGTGCTAAAGAAAATGCTGCTGCTAAAGATGTATTACCAGCAGGACCTCTCTCTATCCCTTCCAACTGTGCTAATAATTCAGTTGTATAGAAAACTTCTCCTTGTTTTACTAACACATATCTGTCCATATATCTAAGTGGCCTAGCTGCAGATCTAGGTACATCTGACCTATCAGGCCATGTACAGAATGGTATACCAAAACCTGTATGTCCTGTTGTAAATGATTTTTTATTAAATTGATTATCACTAGCCATGTGTAATCCTTTCAAATCAACACTTGCTCCTACTACTTTAGTATTAAGGGAACCAGCTTTTATTAGACCCCTTGCAGTTCCAGTAAGATTACCTCCACCTGCATTTGTACAAACAACTATATCTGGGTCTTTTTTATATTTTTCTCTAAATTGAATAGCTAACTCATACCCTAAAGTTTCTACACCTGCAATGCCAAATGGTGAATATAATGATGCATTAAAATAGCCTGTTTCTTCTAATAAAACTAAGAATGTATAAAATAATTCTGGCCCAACAGTTAATTGAACAACTTCTGCTCCATAGGCTTCACATTTTCTTGCTTTCTCTATAATTTCAGGTTGACCTACACCATTAGAATCATAGCATTCTTGGACTATTATACATTTTAACCCCTGCATTGCTGCTTGAGATGCTACAGCTGCCCCATAGTTACCACTAGTGGCTGCTATTACACCTTTATATCCCATTTTTTTGGCATGATATACTGCAGTAGCTGCTCTTCTCGCTTTAAAGCTACCAGATGCATTCATTGCTTCATCTTTTACAAATATTCTAGCACCTTTACCTTCTGGAGCGCATTTTCTAGCTAGCTTAGTCAAATTTTTAAGTTCTATTATAGGAGTATTTCCAACAGCATATTGTGATTGAATTGCTTCAATATCTTGTAATGTATATCCTGTTTCACCCATCATTTTTTCATAATCAAATCCTATTCCTTCTTGTTCAAAAGATGAGTAATCCAGTCCAATTGCATTTTTCATTATTTCATTGTTTCTTCCCATAACAGCTTGATAGCTCATATCTTTCATTGATGCTGCATTATTCATTACATACACCTCCAAATAATATTTCTTTCGCCTGTATTCCTATTTGGAGTAACTCTGGTATACATTTACCATAATCATGAGTATAGTATGGATTTACTTTAAGTAAATTACCTTTTACAAGTCTACCTGTAATTGTTTTAACTTCTACTAAATCGCCTATAAAAGCATCTTTTTGTATAAATCCTTTAACCCACATTTCTAAGGATACTTTCTTAGTATCCTCTGGAACTTGTGGAGCTCTTTCTTCTGGAGTTAACACTATATTGTGTATAATAACCCAATCATTAATTTTAGCATCCATTTTTTCATCCCCTTATTAACTATGTTATTTTATTAATTTGCTTTTGATTCTTCTTCTAATTCAACTTCTATCTGATTTCTTATATCTCCCATTATTGCTCTAGGTACTGGTATATCCAACATAGTTTTAAGACCTGGTCTAGCATTTATTATTAATGGAATAGAGTTTACTATCATTGCGTAAGTACCTACCCCTCCAGGTATTTCAGGATTTATTTGTAAATCAATGTTTGGTATCCCTTTTATTGATACATAGTCTCCTGTTTTAATGCCTTCTGCTTCAGGTATTATCTGTTGTGGATGCTCCATTTCAATTAAAACGTCTCCATTTACATATCCATATCCACATTGTCTACAACCAGCAACATTTCCAGCTAATGCCTCACCGTACTTAGATTTTCTATCTACTGTAGTCATTATTGGTTCTTTTGTTTGTTCTATCTTATCTAGTTTCCATCCTAATCCATCAGCTATCATATTTATTGATTCTACAAATCCTACATGACCTGCTATAGTATTATTTTCTACACCTTTTATGAACTCTTCTTTTGTTACTCCAACACCTTGTTCTACCATAACAGATTTTCCAAATGGTGATAAATCATTTACCCTCTTAGCTTTTATACTATTAACTTCTTCACAAGTACCTGAAAGTGCTAATACTAGTAAATCTAATACAAACCCTGGATTTATTCCTGTTCCAAGAATACTTACTCCATTCTCTTTTGCAACTTCATCCATTTGCTTAGCCAAATCTGCATCATCAGCTTGTGGATATGCCATTTGTTCTGCTGTTGATATAACATTTATTTTTCTATTTAATAAGAACATTATTTTATCAAAAGCCTTTTTGGTAAATGAATCAGTTGCTAATAAAACAACATCTGCACTTTTTTCTTTAAAAACTTCTTCATAATTTCCATTGATAATAACTTCTTCTCTTTCTCCTCTTTCAATTCCTAGGACATCATACATACTTTTACCTGAAGTACTTCTACTGCAAACAGATACTATTTCTATACCTTCTTTTTT
The DNA here is from genome assembly GCF_020657875.1 of Clostridioides sp. ZZV14-6150. Classification (NCBI taxonomy): domain Bacteria; kingdom Bacillati; phylum Bacillota; class Clostridia; order Peptostreptococcales; family Peptostreptococcaceae; genus Clostridioides; species Clostridioides sp. ZZV14-6150. The sequence goes on from NZ_JAGWDA010000005.1 coordinate 180,585, forward strand.
TAAAATCATATTAGCCATTCCTATCCCCATAGCTCCAAATCCCCATATACCAACTCTTACTTTTCTCATATATACACCCTCCTAAAAATTTATATATTCTTAATTATTAGTTAAAGCATAAATCGTGCCAACTTCAAAACGAAGTTAAATATTTATGAGAACGTTGAAACTATAATTATCTTGTTATATATTTTCATAAATAAAAAATAATATTTTTTCTGAGAAATAAAAAAAGAGCAAAAAATTTTGCTCTTTCATAATAATTTTGCTCCTTTATTTTGCTCCTTTATAATATTTTGATATTATATTTTTTCATTTTATACTGTAAATTTTGCCTGTTCATACCTAAAATTGATGCAGCCTTAGTTATATTATATGAGGTCTTTTCTAATGATTCATATATATACTTCTCTTCTATCTCACCAATAATATTATTAAGTGTCTTATTCTCTAAATCATTTAAAGAATAATTGTTAACCTCTTTATTCTCTTTTAGATTGTAATAGTCATTTAGATTAATCATGCTTGTTTCTATTTGTATCTCGTCTTCCATCATACTCATAGTACAATAAATTATGTTTTCCAGTTCTCTTATGTTACCTTGCCAGTCATAATTTTTTAAAATTCTGATAGCTTCATCTGAAATACCTACTACTTTTTTATTTAACTTTTTATTATACTTTGAAATAAATTTTTTGCATAATACAGATATATCCTCTTTTCTATCTCTAAGAGGAGGAATTTTTATATGTATTATGTTAAGCCTATAATATAAATCTTTTCTAATTTTATTCTCATTTAAAATAACTCTTGGACTTTCATTTGTTGTTGCAATAATTCTTACATCAACAGGTATATCTTTGGTCCCTCCAACTCTTCTTACATAACCTTCTTGCAAAACCCTTAGTAATTTAGCCTGTAACATAATAGGCATGGAATTTATTTCATCTAATAATAATGTTCCTTTGTTAGCTTGTTCAAATAAACCTGGCCTGTCTATTGCACCTGTAAATCCTCCCTTAGCAGTTCCAAATAGTATTCCTTCGAATAATGATTCTGGTAAAGCTGCACAATTTTGTGCTATAAACGGATAATTTTTTCTATTACTTCCATAGTGAATGGACTGGCTAAATAACTCTTTGCCTGTCCCAGTTTCACCATATATAAATACTGAGGCATCAGACTTACAAGCTTTCTTAGATTTTGCTATTGCCTCTTTAATCAAATCACTTTCACCTAAAATATCATCAAATTCATAGCCATTTTTTTGTTTATTATTAACTTTATTAACTAAATTTTTTTTATAGCTTCTGTTTAATAAATTTTCTATAGTTGTCATATTCTTTGATATTTCAAGTGCCCCTACAAATTCTCCTTTAATATCAATTGGTATCGTAGTATTTATTGCTGTTATTTCTTTTCCATTTTTATCTAGATATTTTTGAATATTGTCTTTAATAATTTCCCTTTTTTCCAAAACTTCTACTAGTGTACTTCTATTTATTTTCATTTTGCTGACTATATCAAAAAATGAATTAGTTAAAATATCATGTCTATTCATTTTTTCCATTTTTTGTACAGAATCATTGTAGATTATAGTTTTCCCTTCTTTATTAACAAAATGTACCCCTTCATCAATATTTTCCAATATTTCATTCATTACTTTAAAAAATATTTCTTGGTTCAACTATATCACCCCAGTACCTAAATATATAACAACCCCAAAATAAGTAAAATATTTCTATATATTTATCTTATCACATATTTATGATATTTTTTATGTCCATTATATTTTTAATTAACGCTGGATGAACTATATAGTAGAGTATGAATAGCAAAAAGAAGCTATCACAGAATAAATTTAATTTACTCATGCGATAACTCCCTTCTGCAAACTAATATTTAATTTTTATGATATTTATTTCTAAAAAGCAGTCTCATGTCCAACATAACAGGCTATGCCATTATCTAAAAATATGTCCTGTAATTCTTCAAGATGTTCTTCATCAACATCTCCTTTATCAGAATACTCATATTCTTTACCTAATTGAATCCACTTTGATTCTCCTAGTCTATGAAATGGTAATAGGTTAATTTCTACTAAATTATTTTTATGCATAAAAGATATAATATCATTTATATTTTCCATACTATCATTAAACCCTGAAATAACTGGTACTCTAAGTACTAATCTTCCACCCCAGTCAGAGTTTACAAGATTTGATATGTTTTCTAATATTAAATCATTATACACACCTGTTTGTTCTTTGTGTTTTTCTCTATCCATATGCTTTATATCAATAAACGCAAAGTCTATATCCTTAAATATATTATTAAAAATTTCATTTGAAACACATGCACTCGTTTCAATAGCAGTGTGCACATTTGTTTCATGACATTTTAATAGCACTTCATGTAAAAATTCATGTTGAAGTAGTGGCTCTCCTCCACTAAATGTTACTCCTCCATTACTTCTCCAGTTGTTAGAATCACGCTTAATCACCTTTACAAGTTCATCTACAGTATAGGGTTTTGCACATAATTTAAACGCATTATAATAACATGAGTTGACACATTCAAAACTCTCACAATTCTTACATATATCCCAATCTATGACGGGCTTATTGTCAAGGTCAAAACTCAATGCACCATTTTTACATTTACCATGACATACAGTACATCCATTTTCATATTGACAAGACAACTCACTAAACATCATATGTGGTCTAACAGTCCAACTTTCAGGATTTGCACACCACTTACAACTAAGTGGACATCCATTTAAAAATACAGTTGTTCTACAACCTGGCCCATCATGAACTGAAAAGCTTTGTATATCAAAAATCATTCCTTCTAATTGGCTTTGACTATTCATTAAACACATGCCCTTCACAAGTAATTGCGTTTAATGTTGAGTATACCCAATCTTCATTTTCTAACCCAACACATTTACCTATACCTTCATCATTAGCGTCAACAAAATTTTTACAATTTTTACATTTTGGCATTACTTTTATTTCTGAACATGCTTCATCATCTAGATTAATCATTTGTTTTGATAATCTACAAATCCCTTTAGTGGCATCTACTGCGCAAAAATTCATACAATCACTATGTTTTCTCATATTTTACACCCCTTCATACTCTGTTCTAGCAATTACTTCATCTTGTATTGGTTTACCTAACTCACACCAATATTGAGTAAATCCAGCAACACGTACCATTAGTTGACGATAATTGTCAGGATTTTTTTGTGCATCTTTCAAAGTTTCTGAGTCCACAACATTGTATTGAATATGGAATCCACCTTTTCTTAAATAACTTCTTGTTAAATCTAACAGTTTTTTTGTTCCTTGTTGTCCTCTAATAGTTGTTGGGTGAAGTTTTAAATTCATTTGAGAATTTTGAACTACTGCTTGGTCCCAAATAGTTGCAGATTCAAATAATGCATACACACCATTTTTATCTGTTCCTGCATATGCAGAAACTGAACCATCTGAATATGTTGTTCCACTTAATCTACCATCTGGAGTAGCTAAAGTGGCAGCTCCTTGTGGCCCATGTGTAGATACAGAAATTTGACAAGGATACATTTTTTTAGCATATAAAGATTGTGCTTCTTCACACACTTTTGCTAACCATATTTCATAATTTTTAAGAATCGTATCTGCATACAAATCATTGTTTCCATATTTAGGTGCATCAAGACAGGCCTTATAAATAGCATCATATTTGCCAGTCTTATCTACTTTTACTTGGTCTGCCATAGAATAATTACCAACTTCTAATGCGTCTTTAAATCCAAAATTATTTAATACAGCATCCTTCATTTCTTCAACTGTAAAAGTTTTGTCATCATATACAAGTTTTTTAAGTGCAGCAAATGAATTAACCATAGTAACAGTTCCACAAGTTTCTACATTTAATGTTGCATTATAACGATAGCCCATATTTCCTATATGTTGACCTTTATCTAAACAGTCTGGTTTTAATAGAGAATTTATTATAGAAGTATCAAACTTTCTCCATATATCTAACTCAATATTATTTGCTCTCTCAAGAACATTTATCGCTTGTTTATAATAATCTTTAAATACTTCTACAACTTCTTCATAAGTATCTAATGGCTTATTATGAGGTTCAAATACTTGTATATTCATACGATGGTCTTTACCATTCATAAGAACAAGCTCTAAGATTTTGGGATTAGCAATAAAGTGAACTCCAGAACCAGCAGATTGTCCTGCTCCACCTGCAATAGAATATGTCTTTCCATTTAAAGTCAGTTGTTTCCAGCATCCTGGAGATGTTTCAAGACATCCACCTAATGCAAATGCTCTAGCTTCTTCAACAGTCATTCCTTCATCGGCAAATTGCTTCATCATAAATGTTGTCCCATTTGAATTGTTTACCCATGCTGGATAACCAGAACCAAGTTTTGTACATTCAACAGCTTTCATTAAAAAATCTTCTGGAAGTTTTTCATCATATAACATAGTCAAGCTAGGTTGAGGAGTTCTACATCTCATACTTGCCTCTAATAATAATTCTTCTAATTCATTAGCTCCTGTAGAACCATCTTCTCTTAAACCACCTATAGATAAAGTATTAAATGTATTTCCTGATAATACTCCTCCATTTACACCTGCTGAAGCAAAACAGTCAATACAAGTGATTTTTATTCTGTAAAGTTCTAATAATTCAATAACTTCTTCTTTTGTAATTAGTCCTTTTTCCATATCCTGTTCATACCAAGGATATAAAATTTGACCAAAGCGACCTATAGACATACCAGATATCGCATCTTCGTTTACTGATGCTATATGGATTGTATAAGTCAATTGAAGAGCTTCTCTAAATGTACGAGGTTGTTTATGTGCAATATGTTCTAATATCTCTACTAAATCTGAATATTCTTTTTTTGCTTCTAAATCTGTTTCTATACTCTCTAAATATTTTGCATGTTTTGCATAGTTTAAAATCCAAGCTTGTAACCCTTCAATAACTTGAATAACAGCTTCATAAAAATATAGACGATCCATTCCGATAAGACCATCTCCAGATGCATTTCCTGCGACTGCTTTTTTACATTCTTTTGCCATTTCTATAATTCCATCTAATCCATAATTTAAAGGATAAAAATAGTTTATAACTTCTCTACCTTGAGGAAGTGTATATCCTGAATCAAACATGCATATAAGTGTACTCATTAAATTTTCTTTTAAATCATAATCTGGCATCATCTTTTCATAGTGAAATCCTAAATCTTCAACTGATTTTCCAACCCATTCTTTTGCCATTTTTACAAGAACAGGAACTTCTTCTTTTCTCATTCCAAATTTACCAGCTATTGAAACAACATTTCCAAAACTTTCAGTTACATTTCCTCCACCAGAACCAAATTTTGTAAGCTCATCTGCTGTATTGCTAGCTAACTTCTTTGCTTCTTCTTTCATTTGTTCTCCCTGAGCAACAAAGAAACTTTCACTTACCCAAGGCATTGGGAAAGAGCCTCTATAATGGCGTGTTTTTTGCATTACTATCTTCTCACCAGGTATTATATTTGGTGTCATATGAGAAAAAGCAGCTTTAAGAGCTTTAGCTCTTCTAACTACTGCTATATCACCATCTGATTTTCTATATTCTCTATTGTACCAATATGGAAATTCCATATCAGCTGTAGACAATGTATTGTAATATACATTCAATAAATCATCTGCTCTTTTACTTGCTTTTTTTTCACTAAGTTCATCTAAATTTTCTTGATTTTGAAAATTTGCTTTAATATTTTTTGCTTCTAAAATACTTCTTATTTTATCTTCTTTACTTTGACTCATTTCTTCCCCTCCTTAAACTTTCTACACTTAGTATAAAACTTTTTAAGAATGAAAAAAAAGAGTCTATTACCCACTTTCTAAAATAATCTTTCTACAAAAAAATAAAACTTAAAACAATTTAGACCATAAATTTACCTTATATCTAAATATCTAAAAAACCTCCTGATTTATTAGAATATAAAGATTATCCATGGTCTTGTTTTAAGCTTTAATAGACAACATATTTAATTTTATAAAAATACTTACTCAATATATTTTTAAACCTAGTTTATATTACTGGTTTATCTTAAGATTTGGAACTGCATTCAGACTCATATCATGTGTTTTATTGTTTATGAAATTATAATATCCTGCACAACCTATCATAGCAGCATTATCTGTACATAAAATTAAAGGAGGATATTTAACTATAATTCCACTTTCTTTTGCAAGTTCTGTTATTTTAGCTCTAAGACCAGAGTTAGAAGCAACTCCACCAGAAAGAGTTATAACATCATAACCTTTATCTTTTGTTGCCTTTAATGCTTTAGTAGCTAAAACTTCAACTACAGCTTCTTGAAAAGATGCAGCAACATCTTCAACTACTATTTCTTCATTTTTCATCCTTTTTCCATTTAAATAATTCAATACAGAAGATTTTAGACCACTAAAACTAAAGTCATAGCTATCCTCTTCTAAATAAGCTCTTGGAAATTCTATAGCATGCTTATTTCCCTTTTTAGCTAAATTATCAATAATAGGACCTCCTGGGTAACCCAAATTCATAGCTCTTGAAATCTTATCGAAGGCTTCTCCAGACGCATCATCTCTCGTCTTTCCTAAAATTTCATATTTACCATAATCTTTAACTTCTACTAAATGAGTATGACCTCCCGATACTATTAATGTTATAAAAGGAGGTTTTAAATCTTTATGTTCTATATAGTTTGCACTTAGATGTCCCTCAATATGATTTACTCCTACAAGAGGAATATCCAATGTATATGCAAGTGCTTTAGCATAGGATAATCCAACTAATAAAGCCCCTACTAGCCCTGGACCATATGTAACTGCAATGTGGTCTATATCATTAAATCCTATATTTGCCTTGTCTAAAGCTTCTTGAACAACTATATCAATATTTTCCACATGTTTTCTTGAAGCCACCTCTGGTACTACACCGCCAAACTTTTTATGTGTTTCTATTTGAGTAGAGATTATGTTTGAAAGTACTTCTCTACCATTTTTTAAAACTGATGCAGCTGTCTCATCACAGCTACTCTCTATAGCTAATGTTATTATATCACCCATAAACTCTACACCTCTTTTAATTGGTTCCACATTATAATTGCATCTTCTTTATTATCACTGTAGTATTCTTTTCTGATTCCACCCATTTTAAATCCATATTTTCTATATAGATTTTGTGCTATTTTATTTGATGCTCTAACTTCTAATGTCATAGACGCAATATTATTATCTTTACATAAATCAACTAATCTTTTTATTAACTTATCTCCTATTTTTCTGCCTCTATAGTCACTATGAACAGCTACATTATTTATATGCCCTTCATCAATTATAAGCCAAATTCCAACATATCCAACTACTTTTCCATCTAGTTTTGCTACTATATACTTTGCAACTTCATTAGATAACTCTTTTCTAAAAGATTCTTTTGACCAATAATCTTCAAAACAATTTTTTTCTACTTCAAAAACTTCATCTATATCTTTAATAGTCATTTCTTCTATTTTTACATCATCTACTATTTGTTTTGTATTATCTTTCATTATTTATCCTCTTCATTTTTTCGTCATATTGTACTTCAGCCTGAGATTTTCTGATATACATAGGGTTTATTGTATAACAAGTATGTACATCTATATTTTTACTATATTTATTTAATGCTACAGAACATAAGCTTCCTGCTTTAGATACATTATGAGCTGGTGAAGGTATCTTTATATTTTTTATGTTTTCTAGCTCATCCTTATATTTATAAACAGCTTCTCCAACTATTATAAATTCTTCATCACTTGATTTAATCTCTTTTAGTAAAGTTTCAAACTCTACAACATCAACACTATCTAACTCTATTAACTCTCCATCTTCAAACTTATATTTAGCTGAATAAACCTGATTTTTTTGTGCATCTAATATAGAGCATATTTTTCTTTCGCATAAATTCATATTACCAGCTAAAGATTCTAAAGAATTTACTGCTATTATTGGTAGATTATTTACATGGGCTATAGCTTTTACTGTAGCCATACCTATTCTAAGACCTGTAAATGAACCAGGCCCTATACATATAGCTAACAAATCCATCTCTTTTATGTTTAAATCACTCATATCCAACATATTTTCTATCATTGGCATAAGCTTTTGTGAATGAGTTTTTTTGTTATTTACTGTAAACTCACAGATTAAATTATCATCTTCGACAACTGCTACACTTGCTGCCATAGAAGATGTATCTATACCTAATATCTTCATTATTTAATCAACTCCTCAACTATACCTTTATAATAATCTCCTTTTGGAGTTAATATCATTTCTCTTCCTTCATCTTTGTATCTTAATTCTATGTTTAAATATTCTTTTGGAAGTATATCTTCTATTAAATTACCCCATTCAATTATACAGATTCCATTTGAATTTATATATTCATCATATCCAATATCATACATTTCATCACTACTACCAATTCTATAAACATCAAAATGATACAAAGGTATTTTTCCTTCATATTCGTTTATTATAGTAAAAGTTGGACTTGTTATATAATCATTTATTCCTAATGAGTCTGCTAAACTTTGTGTCATTGTGGTCTTTCCAGCTCCTAAATCCCCCACTAAACAAATTACACTACCTTCTTTTAATAATTCACCTAATTTATGTCCTATTTCTCTAGTTTTACTTTCATTTTCTAAATATATTTTTGCCATTAATTCATCTCCATCTTGATATAATCGTCGTGTGAATTTATATCACTGCTTAATTAATTATAGTATAAGCCCCAACTATTATAAAGTACTTCTATTTATCTTTTTTGTTTATCTTTCAATATTGATGATTCTCTGAACCTCCCATGGCTAAAGTCATGAGTGTGCGTAGCTATTTTTTAATCAAAACTTATATATAATCATCAATAGCAATCTTTACATATTCTTTTGCCTTACAATTTTGTTTTAGAGCTTCTTTACATATTTCCTCTGATTGCTCTTTTACGTACTTGAGAGATTTATAATTTTCTTTTACTGCTTCAATGCACATTTTTTCTGTTTGATTTTTTATATACATAAGCATCTTTCCATTTTGTCTTACAATCTCTGTACATATCTCTTCTGTATAGTTATCTATGTAATTTAGTACATCTTTAATATTGTACTTTTTATCCAAATATCTTATAGCTCTTATACATGTTTCTTCTGTCTTATTATTAACAAATTGTAGGCTCCTTCCATCTTGTTTAACTGCTTCTAAACATATTTTTTCTGTTTGCTGGTTTACATATTGTAATGCCATACCATTTTGACTTACAGCTTCTATACACATTTTTTCTGTTTGGTTTTGTACATATTGAAGTGCTTTATAGTTTCGTTTTATTGCTTCTATACATAATTCTTCACTTTGTTCTCTAACATATGCAAGACACCTGCCATCTTTTTTAATTGATTCTAAACATATTTTTCTTGTTTGAACCTCTAAAGCTTTTAATATACTTACAACATCTATATTAGAAGAACATCTTATTGCTTTTATAATAAGTTCTTCTGTTTGATTTCTTACATACTTAAGTGCATTGCAATCCTTTTTTATTGCTTCAAGACATATATACTCAGTTTGTTCTTTTACATATTCAAGTGCTCTATAATTGTACCTTATAGCTTCTAAACATAATTCTTCTGTTTGCTCTTTTACATACTTCAAAGCTTTATAATTCTGCCTTACCGCTAAAATACACATACCATCTGTTTGGTTATTTATATTTTCTAATTCATGATAATCATACTTCACTCTTTCCATATTTTCAATATATTCATTCGTAATATGCTTTAAAGAATCTCCTAACATTTCACTATCAATGCCTATATGAATATTTTCCCAATCACTATTAAAATAATACCCTTTATCGTCTAAAAATACTTTTTTCATTTTTTTACATACTTTCATAAATCTACTCTCCTATCATTATTAAATTAGCTATTATTAAGAATTACAGTTCAAAACATTATTTATTCTTAATAATAACTTTATTTTTTGTTTATTATGAATTCGCTCTGCATATTGTAGATACCTTTTTAGTATTTTAATAGTTAATCGTTTTAATTCTTCCTTTATTTTAAAAATTAAATCTGTCTAAATATTTCTTATTTTAAATACATTTTTTGATAAATTAATAAAGCCATAATGTATTTAATACATCAATCACAACATGAGACTGAAGTTATAAATAAATTATGGCTTTCCAATATATTTAATTTTAAAATTTTATATTTTCTTGTCTGATTATTTTTTTATTACATTTCCCATTTTTTTATAAAGTGGTAATGTTACTAAAGATATTATCACAGCTTTTAGTACATTAAATGGAGCTATCATCCAAATTACAAAAGTAAATAGGTCGTGAATTTTAGGATTTAGAGCTGAACCTAAGCCTATTATAGCATCTAGTCCCATCATTTGACCATAAAGTGGTAACATTACAAAATAATTCACTAATGAACCAATTATAGTCATTGCTATTGTTCCTAATACAAAACCAATTAATACACCTTTTAAATCTTTACTTCTCTTATATGAATAACAAAGTATCATTACATAAGAACCACCAATTAATATATTTGCAAATTCTCCTATCCCTCCAGTTGTTGTTGCTGTAATTGCTTGTAGTACATTTTTTACTACAACTATTCCAAACCCAACCACTGGCCCTAAAGACATACCACCAAATATTGCTGGAATATCTGATAAGTCAATTTTTAAGAAATCTGGAAATATACCTGGTATTGGTGCTTGAATAAACATTAGTAAATAAGATATTGCTGATAAAATTGACATTACTACTAAAGTTCTTGTTGAAATCATATTACCTCTTTTTGCTGTACTTTGCATAATTATTATCCTCCTAATAAATATATTTATATTTTTTAGGAAAAACAAAAAACTCGAAGACCCTATCTTCGAGTTTTTATGGATATAGTTTAAACAAACTAAAATAAACTTATTTATATTCCATAAATATCTTCTCTCATCCAGACTTTACTGTCGGCTTTGGAATTTCACCAAATCAACCACCTAAGTAGTTCGCGGGCTATACCGCCGGTAGGGAATCTCACCCTGCCCCGAAGATCTTCTTTGATTTTTTAATTTTCCTTACACTCTTATATTAGTTAATTTTTTAATAATTGTCAAGTTATTTTTTTTCGTACACTACTTTACCATTTATTATCGTGTAAAGCACCTTACTTTGAATCTCTAGTGGAGAATTATCCCAAATTACTATATCTGCATCTTTCCCAACTTCTATAGAACCTACTCTATCTTCAATCCCTAGAGTCTTAGCTGGATTTATTGTAATGGATTCTATTGCTTTTTCTTTTTTCATACCATGCTTAACTGCTATCCCTGCACATATTGGAAGATATTGAACTGGTATTACTGGATGGTCTGTCATTATACACACATCAAGCCCTGCATTTGAAAGTATTCCAGCTGTATTAAACGTTAAATTTCTAAGTTCAAATTTAGACCTTTCTGATAATGATGGTCCTACTATTACAGGAAATCCTTCTTCCAATAGCTCATCCACTATAAGATGACCTTCTGTACAATGGTCTAATGTAAGCTTTAAATTAAACTCTTTTGCAATCCTTATAGCTGTGAACATATCATCAGCTCTATGGGCATGTGCTTTAAAAGGAATTTCTCCTCTTAAAACAGGTATCAAACTTTCCATTTTTATATCATATTCAGGTTTTTCACAGTCTTCATCATCATGACTTTCATACAGGTCGACTTCCTCTAAATATTCTTCTGCTTTTTTAAGATTTTCTCTAAGTAATGAAGCTATTGCCATTCTAGTTTGTGGAGATTTATCATCTTGACCATAACAACTTTTTGGATTTTCTCCAAAGGCTATTTTAGATGCTACTGGATTTTTTATTACCATTTTATCAATTCTTTTTCCATATGTCTTTATAGCTATACATTGACCTCCCATAACATTCGCACTTCCAGGAGTTGTACATACAGAAGTTATACCACCTTCAAAAGCTTCTTTAAATGTTCTGTCCATTGGATTAATCCCATCTATAGGATTTAATTGTGGTGTTATTGGGTCAGTTTCTTCATTTCCATCTGCTCCTTCAAATCCTATACCATCTTCCCATAATCCTAAATGAGTATGGGCATCTATAAACCCTGGAAACACAAATTTACCACTTGCATCTATCACCTCTACATCTAAAGGTGCTATTAAATCTTTTCCTATTTCTATTATTTTTCCTTGGTCTATAAGTATATCTCCCTGAATTATTCCATTTGTTATGGTATTTATGTTACCATTTTTTACAAAAACCATTCATTTTCCTCCTGATTTTCAATACTATACTAATTATTTTAAATATTATTTTTTTACAATCTCATTTCATAATTTCTTAAATTTTTTATTATGCTACTTACATTTATAATTGTTACATGTAAGTAGCATAACTAAACATAAATTAGCCTATTTTTTCATTGACAATGCTACTCTTTTTTTATTTAAGTCAATTCCAATTACTTTTACATCTACTATATCACCTACTGTAACAATACTCATAGGGTCTTTTACAAAGCTATTACTCATTTCTGATTTATGAACTAATCCATCATTTTTTATTCCAATATCTACAAATGCTCCAAAATCTACAACATTTCTTATAGTACCTTTTAAAGACATTCCTTCTTGTATATCTTCAATTTTTAAGACATCAGTTCTAAGTATAGGCTTTATACCTTCTTCTCTTGGGTCTCTTCCTGGTTTTTTGATTTCAGCTATTATATCTCTTAAAGTAACTTGACCTACTTCCAATTTTTCACTTAATTCTCTCAAACCAATTTCCTTAACTTTTTCATCTATTTCTTCTATATTTTTATTTTTTACATCATCCAAAGAATATCCTATTATTTCAATCATTTTTTTGCATATATCATAACTTTCAGGATGTACACCTGTATTATCTAGAGGATTTTTTCCATCTAAAATTCTCATAAATCCAGCACATTGAGTAAATGCTTGAGGTCCAAGTCTTTTTACTTTTTTCAATTGGACTCTTGATGTAAAGTCTCCATTTTCTTCTCTATATGCTATTATATTTTTTGCGATAACCTTACTTATTCCTGCAATATGCTCTAAGAGAGAATATGATGCAGTATTTAAATCTACTCCAACACTATTTACAGAATCCTCAACAACTCCATTTAATACTTCTTCTAATCTCTTCTTGTTTAAGTCATGTTGATATTGACCTACACCTATACTCTTAGGGTCTATTTTTACAAGTTCTGCTAATGGGTCTTGTAGTCTTCTCGCTATAGATATAGCTCCTCTTATTGATACATTTATATCTGGATGTTCTTCATTTGCAAGTTCAGATGCTGAATAAACTGATGCACCAGCCTCACTGACTATAACATATTGAACTTCTCTATCTATCTCCTTTATCATTTCTGATACAAATGTTTCTGATTCTCTTGATGCTGTCCCATTTCCTATTGAAATTATTTCTATATTATATTTCTCAATTAATTCTTTTAAAGCCTTCTTTGCCCCTTCTACATTATTTTGAGGGTCTGTTGGATATACTGTTGTATAGTCCAATAATTTACCATTTTTATCTACAACTGCTATTTTGCAACCAGTTCTAAATGCAGGGTCAAATCCCATAACTACTTTATCTTTAACTGGTGGTTGAAGTAATAAACTTTTAACATTTTTTCCAAATACACTTATAGCTCTTTCTTGAGCTATTTCTGTCAGATGATTTCTTATTTCTCTTTCTATAGATGGGAAAATTAATCTTTTATACGAATCTTCTATTGAATTTACAATTTCATCTTTATTCTTAAAGTTTTTATCATTTACATATTCATTTACTATATAATTTAAAACTTTATCATTATTTATTTCTAATTTAACTTTTAAAAAATTCTCTTTTTCTCCTCTATTTATTGCTAAAACTCTATGTGGAGCCATACTTTTTACTGCTTCACTATAATCATAATACATATCATAAACTGATTTCTCATCAGTAGAACTTTTACTAACTATCATTCCTTGTCTTAAAGCAAGCTCTCTTATGTATTTTCTAATCTTAGCATCATCTGAAACTGTTTCTGCAATTATATCTCTTGCGCCTTTTAGGGCATCCTCAACAGAAATTACTTCTTTTTCTTCATTTATATAACTCTTTGCCTCTAAATCTATATTATCTAGATTCCTCTCTAGTATTGATACTGCTAGATTTTCTAGACCTTTTTCTTTTGCTATTGTTGCTCTAGTCCTTTTCTTTTGTTTATATGGCGCATATATATCTTCTACTTCTTGTAGTGTTTTTGCTTTTTCTATATTTTGTGTTATCTCATCTGTTAATTTTCCTTGTTCATCTATTAACCTAACTACATCATCTTTTCTACTTTGAAGGTTTCTTAGATACATCAATTTTTCATAGAATTCTCTTAATGTGACATCACTCATCTCACCAGTCATTTCTTTTCTGTATCTAGCTATAAAGGGTATTGTATTTCCTTCATCAATAAGCTTTAGTGTATTATTTATTTGTTCGTCTCTGAGATTAAATTCATTTTTTAAGATTTGATTTATATCCAATTTTTTTCACTCCTAATGTTAGTTTTTTCATAAGTATAACAAACAGAACGAAGGCTGAGGGTTGTAGTCCTCAGCCTAAGTGCTGTAAAAAGTGCATAGTAAGCACTAACCTTCTTATATATCTATCTTAATTACTGTGCATTATTTATTAAACTGTCTTATTCATTTTTAAGTATTCATTGATAAACAAGTCTATATTTCCATTCATCACACTATCTACATTTCCAAACTCAGCATTTGTCCTATGGTCTTTGACTAACTTATATGGTTGGAAAACATATGACCTAATTTGGCTACCCCACGTTATTTGTGAGTATTTGCCTTGTATATCTTCTATTTTTTCCTTTTGCTCTAATTCTTTTAACTCTATCAATTTTGCCATCAAAAGTCTCATAGCTCTATCTTTATTTAAATGTTGAGACCTTTCATTTTGACACTGAACCACTACACCAGTAGGAATATGTGTTATTCTAACGGCTGAGTCAGTTGTATTTACATGCTGTCCTCCAGCACCAGACGCTCTATATGTGTCTATCTTTAAATCTGATGGATTAATTTCCACTTCTATATTTTCATCTAACTCTGGTGTTACATCTATAGAAGCAAATGAAGTATGTCTCTTTCCTGATGGGTCAAATGGAGATATTCTTACCAATCTATGAACCCCTTTTTCACTTTTTAAATATCCATAAGTGTTGGTTCCCTCTACAAGAATTGTAGATGTCTTTATTCCCGCTTCAGGGTCTGATATTATATCTAAAAGCTTAACTCTATAACCCTTACCTTCTGCCCATCTTATATACATTCTTAGAAGCATCTGAGCCCAATCTTGAGCGTCTAGACCTCCAGTTCCAGCATTTATAGATAATATAGCATTATTTTTATCATACTCACCATTTAGAAGAGTTTTTATTTTCATCTCAGATAATTTTTCTTCTATTGATTCTATAGACTTTTCTATATCCTTTTCAACAGAATCATCCTCTTCTTCTAGACCTATTTCAATTAATACTTCTATATCTTCTAATAAGTTGTTTAGACTTTCATATTCATCTAGAGTTTCTTTTAAAGCTTTATTTTCTTGAAGTACTTTTTGTGCTACTTCATTATCATTCCAAAAATCTTGTTTGTTTATCTTCTCTTCATTAATTTTTATCTTTTCCATCAATGAAGCTACGTCAAAGAGAAACCCTCAATTCTTCTAAATTTGAAGCTATTTGCTCCACACTATGTCTATACTCTTGTATCCTTAACATTTAATCCTCCAAGACTATCTTCCACAACAGTTTTTATATTTCTTGCCACTTCCACAAGGACATAAATCATTTCTTCCAACCTTTTCATCTTTTTTAATAGTTTTACTTGTTGGAAGAGTTCCATCTGATGGAGAAGTTAGATTTTCAACATCTACAACTGCTTTTCTTTCCACTGGAGCCTCTATTGTTATATTAAATAAATATCTTACAGTATCTTCTTTGATATGTTTATTCATCTCATCAAACATATCAAAACCTTCCATTTTATAAGCAATAACTGGGTCTTGTTGACCTACAGCACGAAGCCCTATACCTTGACGTAATTGATCCATTGCATCTATATGGTCTATCCAATGATTATCAACAGCTTGAAGTAAGATAACTCTCTCAACTTCTCTCATTCTTTCATAACCTATTTGTTCTTCTTTTGCAGTATATATCTTCATAGCTATTTCATAAACTTTTTCTGTTATTTCAACTGGATTAAGCTTTTCTATCTCTGGGATTTCTATACTACCTTTTGGTAAGAACAGATTATACATATGTTCCTTAAATCCGTCTTCATCAAATCCTTTATCTTTTGTATAAAGAGTCACTGATTCTTCTATTATAGAATGAGTCATTGACTGTACTTGCTCTTGTAAATCTTCACCTTCTAATACACGTTTTCTCTCTGCATATATTATTTCTCTTTGCTTATTCATAACATCATCATATTGAAGTACATGTTTTCTTATTCCAAAGTTTTTACCTTCGACTTTCTTTTGTGCACCTTCAATAGATTTAGATAATATTCTATGTTCTATAGGCATGTCTTCTTCAAGACCTATTTTATTTACGATTCCAGATATTCTATCACTTCCAAACAATCTCATAAGGTCATCATCAAGCCCTATATAAAATCTTGAGCTACCTGGGTCACCTTGACGACCAGCACGACCTCTTAACTGGTTATCTATTCTTCGAGATTCATGTCTTTCTGTACCAATTATAGCAAGTCCACCTGCTTCTATCACTTGTTTTTGTTCTTCTTCTGTTTGTTGCTTAAATTGTTTATATAATCTTTCGTACTCTGCTCTAGCTTCAAATAAAATTTCATTTCCTGCCACAGGTATTCCTTCTATTGGAGTATCAACTCTATTTACTACATCTTCTTTAAATCCATTTCTTCTCATTTCTCTCTTAGTTAAGAAATCTGGATTCCCACCTAAAACTATATCAGTACCACGACCAGCCATGTTAGTAGCTATTGTAACAGCTCCAAGTCTACCTGCTTGTGCTATTATTTCTGCTTCTTTATCATGGTGTTTAGCGTTTAACACTTCATGTTTAATACCTTTTTTCTTTAATATTTGTGATAGTAGTTCTGACTTTTCTATCGAAACTGTACCTACAAGTATTGGTTGATTAACTTTGTGTCTTTCAATTATTTCTTCAGCTACAGCGTTAAATTTACCTATCTCACTTTTATATACACAATCTGGTAAATCTTCTCTTACCATAAGCTTATTAGTAGGCACTTGGAAAACATCCATTTTATATATTGCTTTAAACTCTTCTTCTTCTGTTTTTGCTGTACCAGTCATACCTGAAAGTTTTTTATACATTCTAAAGTAATTTTGGAATGTTACAGTAGCTAGTGTTTTAGATTCTCTCTGTATTTTAAGACCTTCTTTTGCTTCTATTGCTTGATGTAAGCCTTCTGAATATCTTCTACCAAACATAAGTCTACCAGTAAACTCATCAACTATTACTATTTCTCCATCTTTAGCAACATAATCAACATCTTTTTTCATTATTACATGTGCTCTTAGAGCCTGATTTATATGGTGGTATAACTCTGTATGAGATATATCTGTTATATTATCAACATTAAAATATACCTCTGCTTTTTGTATACCTGATGCTGTTAGAGATACAGCCTTATCTTTTTCTTCTAATTCATAGTCATCTGGTTTTAAAGTTAACACAAATGTATTTGCATCTGAATATAAGTGAGTTGATTTATCTCCAGGACCAGATATAATAAGTGGTGTTCTAGCTTCATCTATAAGTATAGAGTCGACCTCATCCACTATCGCATAATTTAATCCTCTTTGAACTCTTTGCTCTTTGTGTATTACCATATTGTCTTTTAAGTAGTCAAATCCGTATTCATTATTTGTACCATAAGTTATATCACAATCATATTGTTCTTTTCTAACTTTTGGATTTTGACCATGTACAATAACACCTACACTCATTCCTAAAAACTCATAAACTTTTGCCATTTGGTCTCTATCACGTTTTGCAAGGTAGTCATTTACTGTTACAACATGTACACCTTTTCCAGTAAGAGCATTCAAATAAACAGGAGCAGTTGCAACCAAAGTTTTACCTTCACCTGTTTTCATCTCAGCTATTCTTCCTTGATGTAATACTATACCTCCAATCATTTGAACTCTGTAGTGTCTAAGACCTAATACTCTTTTAGAAGTCTCTCTGACTACTGCAAATGCTTCTGGAAGTATATCATCTATACTTTCTCCATTTTCTAATCTTTCTTTAAATGTATTTGTCATATTTTTAAGTTCCGAGTCTGCCATAGATTCAAATTTAGGTTCTAATGAATCTATTATATCAACAGTCTTACTGAACTTTTTCAATTCTTTTTTATCTGCCATGTTGAATAAACTATCCATAAAGCTCATATTTTACATCTCTCCTCGTTCTTTATTGTACTATTATTCATTTTACCATAAAAACTATACTTTTAATATTAATTTAAAAAGCTATCGATAAATAATTTATCGATAGCTAATATGATTAAATCTAAATTGCTTTATTCATGTTCTATTATACCATATCCGCCATTATGACGTTTATAAACTACGGCTATTTCATCTGAATCTATATTCTTGAACATATAGAAATCATGTCCTACTAATTCCATTTGTAATACAGCTTCTTCTTCGCTCATTGGCTTAACACTAAACTTCTTACGTCTTTGAATTACTATATCTTGATTTTCATCTTCGTAATCTTCTTGTTCATCTGCTAGATTTATCTCTGCATCTTGGAATCTTATACTCTTATTGTCTTGATGCTTATCTTGTAGTCTCTTTTTATATTTTTTTAATTGTCTACTTAATTTATCATATACAACATCTATAGCTGTGTATAAATTTTCCTGCATATCTTCTGCTCTAATTATAGGACCATTTACAGTAGCTATTGTTACTTCTATTTTTTGTCTTGTTTTTCTAGCACTTACTGTAACCTTTACATCAGTGTCTGGATGAATGTAATTATCTAACTTACTTAATTTGCTTTCGATTTTATTTTTTATTGCATCAGTCAATTCGATTTGTTTTCCAGATATAATTATGTTCATAAGTACATCTCCCTTCAATTATGCCAGTATAAGAAAATTTATACTTTAATAATATATTCTACACGAACTCTCATAATCCTTCTTTTATTATTAACTTTTGTGATTTTTTCTATTCAATTGATAGAATTATTTTTCATTTTAAATCACCTTAACGCTTATGTGGATTAATATTATAACAATACCCTGTGGATAATGTGGATAAAACTGTTAATAACTCTTGTTCCTGTGTATTTAAAGCTATTTTTATTGTCCTTTCTATCCACAAATATCTCCAATAATTGTTTATTAATATGTGAATTCATGTCATAAAGTGGTAATTTTAGGAAATTATATGTATTCTATGCCACTTAACTTTTATAAATTTTTCATAGTTATCCACCTTCTAAGACCTCCATATTTCATTTTTTCTTTCACTATTTAGTTTAGCTTCAAGATTACCTAAAAGTAGTAAAGCATCATAACAATAATTTCTTAATCAATACTCATAATATTCATATACCCAAACTACAATTGACTAACACTCTTTATTTAATCTAATAAGTTGTATAAATCATATATGTTTATATTATTTCGAAATTATATCTACTAATTGTTTAAGCTTTTGTCTGTCTATATCTTCAAATGGACTCTTATCTATTCTAACAGCTGTACCAAAATGAAAATTACTTGCCTTAGTTACTCCCTTTATTTCAACTATATTATTAAAATTAAGACCTCCACCTAAAAGAATTTTTATATTATTAGAGTTAAGCATCATATCTTTTATAATTTTTATATTATCTTTTATATTTCCCTTGCCCCCTGATGTTAGTATATTTGTAATTCTGTCATAATTCTTTAGAATATTAACACTTTCTATTGTATTTGATTCATCTATTGCTCTATGAAATGTAACATCAAGATTATCGCAGTATTGCAACAAAAAATCTAAATTTTCTTCGTCTATATTATCATTCTTATCTAGCATTCCAAATACAACTCCATTAGCTCCAATCTCTTTGACTATATTTATATCTTTTAACATTATACTTATATCTTCTTTACTATACACAAAACTTTTGGCATGAGGTCTTATCATTACATTCACAGGTATCTTTACACTGTTAACAACACTTTCTATAAGGCCAAAGCTTGGTGTCAGTCCTCCTTCAGTTAAAGCACTAACTAATTCTATTCTATCTGCGCCACAATCTTCTATAATCTTAGCGTCTTCTACTGTCATTCCTATTATCTCTAACATAACTACTCCTTTGCTAATTCATATATTGCATTTGCAAATATCTTTGCATTTAAAATTATATCATCTATATCCATGTATTCGTCGTGATTATGTGCTATTCCTTTTTGTCCTGGAAACGAAGGTCCAAATGGAACTATATTTGGCATTACTTTTGCATATGTACCTCCATTAGTTGTTACTGGAGTACCATCTAATGATGTTACTCTTTCATAAGCTATTTGAAGTTTTTTAACAAGCTTACTATCCTTATCAAAATATACAGGATTAAAATTAGAAATTACTTCTATCTCTGTACCATTAGGAAAATTAGATTTTATTTCATATAATACATCTTCTAGTTTATAACTAAAGTCATATTTTACTTTTATCTCCAGCATTATGTAACTATTCTCTTTATGTAACTCTTGATTTGTAACAATCACTTTTTCAGACATGTTTTCTATAAAGCTTAAAAATATGTCTTCCTTATAGTTACAGTTATTTTTGATTATAATTTTCGCCATACCTTTTTCACCATATACAACAGGATATTTGCAATCTGGTGTGAACCCCATTATAGGAGGTTTTTCTTTTTTTAAATAATATGGTATATCTTTAAATCCACTTTCTTCATTTGTACCAAAAATTATCCTAACTTTTTTATCTAACTTTAAACTTAATTCTTTAATAACATATAGTCCATATAAAGAACACATTATAGGCCCTTTATTATCTAATACCCCTCTACCATAGATTCTTCCATTATATATCTCTCCTCCATAAGGTTGATATATCCAATTTTTACCTTCATGTACTACATCTACATGGCCAATTACACAGATATAATCTTTACTATCTCCATATTCTGCATAACCAATATAATTGTCTAAGTTTCTAACTTTAAATCCTAATTTTCTTGAAATTTCTAGTGCTTTATTAAGTGCTTTTCCTACCTTTTCGCCAAAAGGGAAGCCATTTTCTGGCTCCCCTTCAACGCTAGGTATTTTTACAATATCTACAATATCACTTAATAAATCTTCTTTTATCTCATCTACTTTATTGTTTATGATATTCATAAAAATCTCCTTTTAAATATTAAAGAACTCTACTTTACTGTATAAATACAAACTTTATTCACTCACTTCTATTGGTGCCTTTATCCTAGCTTCATATGCTTCCATCCACTCGTTTGACACAACCTTATGTATAGTTTTACCATCTATTCTATTTGATATATATACTGTAGGAGCTTCTGCTTTAGTAGCTACTGAAAATGTAAAGTCAGCTATATTTGTAGCTACTCCCCACTCTCCTTTATTATTCATAGCAACTAATGATAAATCTCCAGCTTTTCCTCGTCTTTTGATAAGCTGTTCATCTAACTCATTTACTGCTATATCACATGCCTCTTGTGGATGTTTTCCTTCTTTCATAAGTCTAACTATCTCATATGATATACATCCTTTCATCAAATCTTCTCCAAGACCAGTAGCTGTAGCCCCTCCTATGCTACTATCAACGAAGAACCCCGAACCAGATAGTGCAGAATCTCCTATTCTACCTCTTTTCTTCATAAATAGACCACTTGTTGAGGTTGCTGCACACATCTTTCCATTTTTATCTAAAGATATCATCCCAACAGTATCATGACCAGCATATGGGCTTAATCCTTTATCTAAAGTTTCTTTTTTTCTCTTCTTATAATGTAGCTTAGCTCTATCTGTTAACATATTTTTTCTTTCAAATCCATTTTTATGAGCATACTCTTCAGCTCCTATTCCAACTAAGAAATTATTCACTTTCTCATAACTTAATTTTCTAGCTATACTGACAGGATTAGAATAATCTCTTATACCTGCAACTGCTCCTATATCTAGTGTGTTTCCATCCATAAATGCAGCATCAAGTTCTACTTCACAGTTTTCATTTGGAAGTCCTCCATATCCAACCGATTTATAGAATGGATAATCTTCAACTTTTCTTACAGCAAGTTCTACAGCATCTCCTGCTTCCATTCCTTTTTCTAAATGTTCTGATGCTTCAGTGATTCCTTCTATGGCCATTCTCCATGTTGCTATCATTCCCCACATATCAGAAAATCCCTCCTTAATTATATAAACTCTATCCATATACTTTAATCATAATATAGTATGGTACTTAAACTTGACAATTGGTGAAGTATTAATTAATAACAAAATTCTTCTCTCATTGAAGTTATATCTTCTTTATTTGCTATTGATTTTGCTAATTTACATATATTGTTTAGTGAATCGTTAAGACCAATTCCACCTTTTTTAGGTGTCTTAACTATACATATATCATTTTTGTATTCGTTTATTATATCTGTATTTTCTTCTGACATAGCCGCAAAAGCTGGTATATCCGTTTTATTGTTTATACTTTTAGATAATATTGCTGACATCTTAGAAAAATTTTCATAGTTAAAACTCGGTCCACAAATAACTACATCAGGATTTAACTTTTTAACCATAGCTATCATCTTATTTGTTACTTCTTCTTCATTGTTTATAAAAAATTCATCCCCACAAAAAAGTGTCGCTATCACTTTAGATTCTTTTAAAAATGGTTCCATCATTATACCTGGACCTAATGGGCTTGATTTTCCAGCAGGAGGTATATTGCTTTTTTCTTTCCCACCTGCACCTGCTTGTATTTGATCCAATATCATAACTATTTTCTTCATAATTTTCCTCCTATAATACTAAATCATCAAAAGATATATCATCATCTTCCTCTTCAACATTTGTTTTTTCTTCTTTTAAATATTGTTTATCTAACATTTTTATAAATGGCATGTACATAAATATTCCTAGTACAAGAAGTATTATTTGTAGTAAAGCACCTTGCCATCCTGTTGTTAGAAATCCAGAGAATATAATTGGAGTTGTCCATGGCAATTGAACTCCATTTGTAAGTGGTACTAATCCTGCTGACATACAGAAATAAGCTATTATTATGTTTATTGTTGGAACTATTGCAAATGGTATCAATAATATTGGGTTAAGCATTATTGGTAGACCAAATATTAATGGCTCATTTATTCCAAATATCCCTGGTAGAATTGATAATTTACCCATTGATTTTATACGTTTACTTTTGCATATAAGTAACATAGCTATAATTAAGGATAGTGTACTACCTGCTCCACCAAATGTTGCAAACATATCCTGGAATTGACCAGTTATTATGTTTGGTATTTTTGAACCAGCTTGAAAAGCCGCTAAATTTTCAGCTGATAAAATTTTTAATATTGGATTATAGACAGCTCCAACAACACTACTACCATTTATTCCAAAGAACCAGAATAAATGTAAGAATATATAAGCTATTGCCATAGCACCTAAACTATTTCCTAATTTTAATAATGGCATTTGTAAAAACTTAAATATAAATTCATGTATACTTCCATATGGTGTAGCTTCAAAAGCAATCTTAACTAAAAAGAAAACTATCATAACTATTGCACTTGGTATTAATGCAGCAAATGATTTTGAAACAGTTGGAGGAACTCCATCTGGCATCTTCAATGTCCACCCTTTTTTAACAACTACTGCAAATAATTTAACAGATGTTATTGCGGTTATCATTCCTACAAACATTCCCTTAGAACCCATCCAACCTAATGGGATACCTGTTACCATATAGACTGCCTTTGTTCCTTCTGGTGTATATGGTATTACAAATGGTGTCACTATAAAAAAAGCTACTATTGCAACTGCTGCTGATGCAATTGGGTCTACATCTATTTGTTTAGCATAAGAGTAACCAATTCCTAAAACTGCAAGTAAAGTCATTACTTCAAAAGTCGCTATAGTTGGTTGTTGTAATTTTACTGCCCAATCTGGACCAAAAATTTGACCTACGAATTCGTCCCATCCTTTTATTGGGAAGTTCGCTACTAATAAAAATAACGACCCTATTATCAATAATGGTGATGATACTAAAAAACCATCTCTAATTGCAATTAATAATTTATTTTTACCTATTTTTTCAGCCAATGGCATAAGTATTCTTTCCAATTTATTCATCTATCCACCCTCATTTCTCAGTATCTTTTTACTATATTTTAAGCCTTTAAGCTTGTTTAGATTTTATTAATTTTATAGCAAGCTTTAGTACTTTTTCTCCATTCATAGTTCCATAATCAGTTTCGTTTATTATATCCACAGGTTTTCCTTGAGCTTCAAACTTTGGCTTTAACTCCTTTAGCATGTATTTAACTTGAGGCCCTAACAATATACAATCTGGATTCTTTTCTGCAACTATCTTATCAATTTCTGCTATTGGAAATGCTTCTACTTCTATTGGTAAATTGTGTTCATCTGCTACTTTCTGCATCTTTCCTGCAAGTAAGCTTGTTGACATCCCAAAACTACAAAATAAATATACTTTTCTCTTCATTATCTTAAATCCCCCTTAACTACTTTTTATTTTAGTTTTTGAATTTCTTTTCTTAGCACTATCATTTCTTTTATAAGGTTTCTTTCACTCATACAAGTCATTAAATGGTCTTGAGAGTGAATTAGTAAGATAGATATATCTGACTTATTTCCTCCTGCTTCCTTTTGTATAAGTTCTGTTTGTACTTTATGTGCTTTTAATATTTCTTCATTTGCACTTTCGATTAATTCATCAGCCTTTTCAAAATCGTTTTCCTTTGCACAATCAAGAGCTTCGTAAAGCATAGATTTTGCATTTCCAGCATGAATTATAATCTTTAATACTATTTCTTCCATTTCTTCCTCCTAAATTACTTGTCTACTTTTAACTGATTTCTATCTGATAGATATATAATATCTTATAAAAACAAAAAAACATGCACAACTTTTTCCATTACATGGAAAATTTTGTGCTTATTCACATTTTGATATAAATTTATATAAGAATATTTTTTATATTTTTAATATCACATTTACTTAGCACATCAAGCATATTTTCATCTTCTGTCAATTTAGATATTTCTTTGAATAATTCTCTAAATACTTTTCTATCATCATCTTTTTTATAAGCTAACAAAAGTATAATCTTTATGTATTTTCCATTTCTAATTTTTATTGGTGTTTTCAATCTTGCAAAACATAGGACAGATTGTTTTATATATTTCATATCTCCATGAGGAAACAATATTCCTTTCCCGACATTAGTTGGATATGCCTTTTCTCTTTCTATAATAGAATTTAAATACTCCTTATCTGCATAATGCTTTTCGATTAATAAATTAGTTAAGTATGCTATAGCCTCATAAATATCATTATGTTCTAGCTCTCTTATTAAATAATCAGACATCATTAATCTATTCATAAGTTTATATGATGTATCTTTTTCTTTTATTTTGTTGGTAAATTCTTTGAGTTTATTTTCATCTTCATCAGTAAATAGTGGTGTTGTTATAAAAATTGGCTTTTGTACATTTTCATATTCTTGAAATGCAATTATAAAATCTATCATTTTATTGAAGTTATCTCTTCTTAAATCTTCTTCCCTTAGTGTTTCAACTATTTCTATATTATTAAATCTCTTTTCTATCTTTACTTTTAGTAACATACTTACTCCAAAGCTAAATGGGCATACGATACTTGCTTTTTTAGTTGATTCTCTCTTATTACTTTTTCTTTCTAAAGATGTTTGAAAGTGAAGAGTAAGATAACCTATTTCATCTTCAGTTATTTGTTTTTCTTTTTGCTCAATTCCTATTGAATTTGAAATTACTGTAAATAAAAAACAAAATTTATTTTTTATATTATCTAAAAGTGGATTTTCCAAATAAACATTACTTTGCATTTGGTGCATTGTAACATTTAAGTGACATATTAATTGGTCATAAAGCAATATATCATTATTAAAGTTTATACCTGATTCTTCTGATACTAGATTTATAATTCTTTTTGTGTACTCTGATAATTCTTCATTAAGGTATAGTGATTTTTTAGTATCTTTACTATTTATTTGTTTATTCATACCAAGTATTAGTGACTCTATAAATAATTTTTCTTCATGGTTTAACACTATAGACAGACTGGATTTCAACTCATTTTCTATATCTAATATAAGAATTTCTAATTTTAGTTCTTTTTTAGTATTTAATATTTCAAAAAAATTCCCTAACCTTATTCGTATGATATTTATAAGTAAAAATAACATCAATTGCCTGAATGAGACATCTGTAAGTCTTATATCCATTTTATCTTCTATCATAGACATTATATTTTTGACAACTATTATGTCTACCATATGGAAATATTCTATTTCATCCATGTTTAGTCTGTATTTATCTATATATTTAAATAAGAACGCCACTAACATTATCCTTATGTCTTTCTCATTTCCCTCAATACATATACCACTACCTGTTTTAGTTGAAATTTTTAAATTATAATTACTTAATTCTACTGATAATTTATTTATTTCTTCTCTAACAATATTTTTATTTATATACAATTTATTGGATAAATCATTTAAGGTAATTTTCTTATTATTGCAAAGTAATAGATTCAATATCTCAACTTGTTTATGAAGTTCACTATTTACTCTTTTAACTTCACCTCTTAACTTCTGATTTACTACTATTTTATCCGTATCATCTCCACTAAACTTAATCCCTATGTTAGGCTTTCTTTTAATATAAGCACTACAAAAAGTAGATAACCATTCATCAATGTACTTACAATCATTTCTTATTGTTCTCTCTGAGCACTCAAAATCGTTAGCAATCTCATTGATATTTATAAATTCTTCTTTTAATAGCAATACTGTCAACAAGTTCTCTTGTCTTTTGTTCATATATATCACCTCTTTATGACTCATTCTAAATTTATTATATATAAAAAAGAGCTACACATAAAAACATTATGTTAGCTCTCTTTTAATATGATATTTAGCTGACCTGGTCTTTGACCCCACACTCGCCTACTGGAGGGTTCGCTTGGGTTCGCCGCACTACTACTCTCTCTCGATTTTATTATCGGTAGGTCTTACTTCTAAGCCGCACCATGCTCATTAACTCAACTTTTAGTGTTAACTTACGTGGATCCTTTTGCCTGCGACTGGCTTGGACTTTCAACCACAGACCTAAATATCACTTATTCATTTTAATATTTTAAAGTGAAATTGTCAATATATAAGATTATTCCATAACATAGTTGTCATTTGCTCTTGTAAGCAAAGTCATTACAAAAACCTTATTAACACCAGATAACTTTAAAATCTTAGATATTTCATTTGTTGTCAAGCCAGTTGTAAATATATCATCTATCAAAAGTACATTTTTATTATTTATTAATTTAATATTTTCGTTAACAGCAAATACATTTTTTAATTCCTTTTTTCGCTCTTGTTTACTTAACTTATAGAGCATCCTTGTATTTTTTTCCCTAGATATACAATCTAATATTGGAACATTTGTTATTTTACTCAAACTCAAAGCTATTTTTCGTGCTTGATTAAATCCTCTTTTATTAAGTCTTTTCCTATGAAGTGGAACAAATAATATATAATCAAATTTCACATTTTCTAAATCCAACTTTTCTTTCATTATTTGAGCTATGTATTTAGCCATAAATGTTTTTTGATTGTACTTTAATCCTAATATTATTTTTTTAGTTATATCATTGTATTCAATACAGGAGATTGACTTATCAAAATAAAAACTTTTATCAAAACAATAGCTACATCCTTCAATAAATTCTTTTTCAAGCGAATGATGTATGATTGGCTTTCCACATTTTATGCACCCATTTAGTATAAAATTCATTTCATCAAAACAACTTTTACAGACTGAATAGGTATTAGTTTTTTTTATTGATTTATCACAAATTATGCAATTTATATTTTCAGGATAAATAAAATCCAGACATTTATTAATCAGATTTCTAAGACTCTTAATAAAATTATCATTGCATATTTTCATATTTACTCTATCAACAGCCCTTCTTGTTTGAATTTATTTAGCTTATATCCTAAGTTTGAATATCTTTGATTTACTCTATTATTTTTTATCATATATTCCAAATATTTCACATCTCCAACTAATACAACTAATTTTTTTGCTCTTGTCACTGCTGTATATAATAAATTACGGCTTAATAACATAGGAGGAGCCCAAGTTATTGGTATCACTACAACTGGAAATTCACTTCCTTGACTTTTATGTATAGTTGTACAAAAACTATGGTCAATCTCATCTAACTCATCATATAAATATGATACAATTTTAGTTTGGTCAAATAACACATAAATAGTTTTCTTATCTTTATCTATATGATATACATAGCCTATATCTCCATTATATATACCTTCCCCACTTTCCTTTTGGTCTTCTGTCTCCCATTTTTTTGTATAATTATTTTTTACTTGCATTACCTTGTCACCAACTCTAAACAACCTTTTAGAAAAACTTTCTTCTACTTTAAACTTCTCCTTTTTGTTAAGATACTTTTGTAACTCTATATTCAGATTGGTAACTCCTAGCTCTCCTTTTCTCATTGAAGATAAAACCTGTATATCTTTTAGTTTATCAACATTATAAAATTTAGGTAGTCTTTCATTTACCAAACCTATTATTTCATTCAATATCTCTTCATTCGTTGATTTTCTTATAAAAAAGAAGTCTTTTCCCTTTGTATTTAAATGAAGTGGTTCGCCATTATTTATCTTATGCGCATTCACAATTATCATACTTTCTTGAGCTTGTCTAAATATTTCATTTAATTTGACCACATTTATAATATTTGAGTCTATCATGTCCTTAAGTACATTACCCGCACCTACAGAAGGTAATTGGTCACTATCCCCAACTAATATTACTCTTGTTCCTAATTTTATTGCTCTAAGTAAATTATACATTAAGATAATATCTACCATTGATACTTCATCGACTATTATTACATCTGAGTTTATCGGGTCTTCTTCATCTTTAAAAAATGTTAAATCATCATCTGTTGAAAATCCCATTTCTAATAATCTATGTATAGTCTTTGCTTCTTTATTAGAAGTTTCACTCATTCTCTTAGCTGCTCTTCCCGTTGGAGCAGCTAAAGTTACGCTTTTACCATTATTTTCAAATATATCTATAATTGCATTAATAGTAGTAGTCTTTCCAGTACCTGGACCACCAGTTATAATTAATACTCCACTGTTCATAGATTCTTTAACTGCTAAAACTTGTTTCTCTGCTAACTTAATTTTCTTATCATCTTCTAAAATTTTAATTTCATTTTCTATATCTATATTCAAATCTTCAAATTCATACTGCGACAATTTTACTATTTGACTACATACTCCATTTTCAGATAGGTAGTATGGCATAAGATATATGAGATTTTCATTATTTACTTTTTCTATATGTATTTTTTGATTATATACCAACATCATTACACATTCTTTTACTATGTCTCCACTTAACTCCAACAATTTTTCCGAATCTTGTATTAGAATGTGTTCTGGTAAATATGTATGTCCATTACTTAGGGATTTATTTAAGGTATATAATATTCCTTGACATACTCTATCTTTAGAATTTTTATCTATGCCAATTTTATTAGCTATACTATCAGCTACTTTAAACCCTATTCCTCTTATGTCTTCAGCAAGCTGATATGGATTTTTATTTATAATTTCTATTGCACTACTTTTATATTTTTTATATATTTTTAGACAGTAATTGGGTGTTATTCCAAAAGGAGATAGTTCTATTATTATATTTCTTAATTCTCTATCTTCTTCATAACTCTTTACTATTTGCTTTACCTTTTTACTGCCTATACCCTCTACTTCTTGTAATTTTTCTGGGTAATTTTGTATTACATCTAGTGTATCAACACCAAACTTATCAATTATTCTCTTAGCCATTTTTTCGCCAATTCCATGTATCATACCAGAAGATAAGTAAACATAAATTCCTTCTAAAGATGATGGTGTCACTGGCATAAAACTATTCACTTCAAATTGAGTTCCATAAATTTTGTGGTTTACCCATTTACCTTCAACTTCTATACTCTCTCCCATTGCTAAGGTAGGCATACATCCTACAACAACAATTTCATCATTTTCATTTACCAGATGAGCTATTGTATAGCCATTATCTTCATTTTTAAAGACTATTTCACTTATCATTCCTTCTAATTTTTCCATTTTTATCTCCTAAAAATACTAATAATTGTCCCGTTTGCATGTTAGTATACTTAAATATATTAAGTTCTATGATAGGATTCTATCAGAAAATTTTTCTATATTTTTATACTTAACTTAATTTCCAACTATTATACATTTTATCAGAAACAAAAAAAATCTGCATCCTAAAAATATGGTACCTTAAAATAAAGGCACCATATACAAATAATTATTTTATTTCAACCATCTTGCTTCTAAAACATAGATTAAATTTCACAAATTTATTTTGATATTAATTTACTTCAGATTTATTTTCCTTATATCCTTCAGTTTTGGTAATTCTTCGATAAAGCATACATAGTAAAATTAAAATTCCCATATAACCTGTGTATGGATATAATGTCCCTACAAGTTTATCAAATGGTAATAATCCTCCTATACATGCTAATATGCTTACTACTACTGTTATTATTTTAAATTTAGGATGGTCATCTTCCACAAATCTATTAGTTACTGACCATAATAATGGTACAGCTGTAGTATATATTCCTAATAAAAGTACTACTGAGAATAAAATACCTATAATTGGAGATATCTTGTCAGCTAAATAAAGAGCTGGTATTTCTTTTGTGTATATATTTCCTACATCTGAAAGTAGTGCTAGATTCATCATTATAGCTGCTGCCATAAGTGCTACTCCACCTATTATACCTCCCCATACAGCATCTTTCTTATTTACTGCTGAAGCTCCCATTCCTGTCAAGAATGTTATTACTATTATTACATTATAGCAAGTATAAAGTACACCTGAGAAATATCCATTTGATGTAGCAGTTTTAACGTTTAGACTATCAACTATAGCTCCTGCATTTGATAAAGCACCAATATTACTAAATAAACTAATTGCTCCCACTAAAAGTGTAAATATTATTATTATAGGACCTATATTACCTAGTATCTTTGAAAGTCTTGTCAAACCTAGAGATACAGTTATTAGGGAAACGATTGCCATGCCAATTCTACCTACATATGGATTTAGCCCATAATACTCTGACAATGTAGCTCCTGCTCCTGCAATCATTATTACTAATGTACCAAACAAAAACAATGGTCCAAACCATTCAAAAAATGTACCAAGATATTTTCCACAATATACTTGATAAATCTTTATTGGCTCTTTAAGCTTTAGTTCTCTCCCTTTTTCTATAACTTCTGCTCCAAACCATGAGAATAATACCATAGATATTATTCCTCCTATAATACCAGCATACCCATAAAACGTAAAGAATTGTAATATCTCTTGACCAGTTGCAAATCCAGAACCTATTACAGTCGCTACATATGCTCCAGCAAAACTTATAACCATTTTGATGTTCATTTTACCCGACATACACACTACTCCCTCCTAAATAAAATAAATTTTTTAATAAGTAAAATTTAATGTAAGTTTATTAAGACTATATTAGTTGTATTATTGATGCTTTTCAATATTTTTTGAATTATTTAACATTACTTAACGAAATCTTAACCAGTTTTTAACATATGTCTCCTAATATGTATTAATTTAATGCAATATTATATAATGAAATATATTAATCTCACTAAATAACGTTTCTTTATTATATGATTGAAAATTAGTATTTATTAAATATATTTAATCATAAAATAAAAAACTGCTAAAACGTAATTTTAAAATTACATTCTAGCAGCTCCTTATCTAAGCATTATTCACCTAATGCGTCTTTTCTTAATTGTTCTACTTTATCAGTTCTTTCCCATGGTAAATCTATATCCGTTCTACCAAAGTGACCATAAGCAGCAACCTTTTTGTAAAGAGGCTTTCTTAAATCTAAATCTCTTATTATTGCTCCTGGTCTTAAATCAAAGTGTTTGTTTACTAGTTCAACAAGCTTTTCTTCTGAAACTTTGCCTGTCCCAAAAGTATCTATAAATATAGATAATGGTCTAGCTATACCTATGGCATATGCAAGTTCTATCTCACATTTATCTGCAAGTCCAGCTGCAACAATATTTTTAGCCACATATCTAGCAGCATAAGCAGCAGATCTATCAACTTTTGTAGGGTCTTTTCCTGAAAAAGCTCCTCCACCATGTCTAGAATATCCACCATAAGTGTCTATTATTATTTTTCTTCCTGTAAGACCTGTATCTCCTTGAGGTCCTCCTATAACGAATCTTCCTGTTGGGTTTATATAAATTTTAGTATCTTCATCAAGTAATTCAGCTGGTATAACTGATTTTATAACATGCTCAATTAAATCTTGTCTTATCTTATCATTTGATACTGTTTCACAGTGTTGAGCTGATATAAGAACTGTATGTACTCTTATAGCTTTATTTCCTTCATATTCAACAGTAACTTGAGTTTTTCCATCTGGTCTTAAATAATCAACTAAACCTGTCTTTCTAACTTCTGTAAGTCTTCTTGATAATTTATGAGCTAATGATATTGGAAGTGGCATTAATTCTGGAGTTTCATTACATGCAAATCCAAACATTATACCTTGGTCTCCAGCTCCCACTTTTTCTATTTCTTGTTCTATTTCTTCTCCAGTCTTACTTTCTAGACCTTCATCAACTCCCATAGCTATATCTCCAGATTGTTCATCTATAGAAGTTATAACTGCACAAGTGTCACAGTCAAATCCATATTTTGCTCTTGTATATCCAATTTCTTTTACTGTTTCTCTTACTAATTTAGGTATATCTACATAAGCAGATGTACTTATTTCTCCAGCTACTAAAACTAAGCCTGTTGTTACTGTAGTTTCACAAGCTACTCTAGATTGTGGGTCTTTTTCTAACAATGCATCTAATATTGAATCTGATATTTGGTCACATATCTTATCAGGATGTCCTTCTGTAACTGATTCTGAAGTAAATAAATGTCTTGCCATTTTTGTTCCTCCTTATTCATTCTTAATTTTTATTATAGGTTTTACCTTATCTTAAATTCTTAGAAATTTTACTCAAAATAAAAAACCTCTCCTTATAAGAAGAGGTTAATAATCGTAATCACATACTAATTAACTGACCTCATCTTTCAAGACTTTTGTCTTGCAGGAATTAGCACCTTTTCCCATTTGGGTGGTTGCTGGGCTTCACAGGGCCTATCCCTCAGCCTCTCTTGATAAGGTAATCAAGATTTAAGTTTTATTTTACCTTATTAGCTTACTATTTTTTTAAAATTTTGTCAAGATTTTTAGTCATATTTTTGCCATTACTTTTTTTGTGAGACAAATAAAATATTATCTCTATCTGAAATTTAAAGTTAGGTCTTTTTAATGTTTTTTATTCATATATTTTTTTGAAGGGGGTGTTCCTATTGTATTTAGCTAAAGTAAATTACAGCGATGATGATGTTATACAGATGCTAAGTTCAGTTCTCAAAACCATAATTAATGAAAATACGATTGTTGTTTGCATAGGAACAGACAGGGCTATAGGTGATACTTTAGGCCCTTTAGTTGGAACAATACTTAAAAACAGTAAATTTAAATACCCCGTTTACGGTACACTAGATAACCCTATTCACGCCTTAAATATATATGAGTCTTTAGATACTATAAAAAATACACATATGCAAGGTAACTTCTTGGCTATAGATGCTTGCTTGGGGTCACAGAGTAACATAGGTAATATACAGATTAGAGAAGGACCTATCCTGCCTGGAAAAGGTGTGGGAAAAAAACTACCTCAAATAGGAAATTATTCTATAGTAGGAATTGTAGATAAAATTGATGAAAATAACAGACTTTCATTTAATAATATACGTCTTAGCTTTATACTAGACTTAGCTGAAACAATAGCCTTAGCACTATTGGTATCTACTTAAATCTTATATAAGGTAACTGATAAAATTTTTTGTATTAAAAGGGTAGATACTATAGAGTATTTAATTTAATAAATACTCCAAATTATCTACCTTTTTATTTTGATATTTATTCTTCTGTTTTCATGCTTAAAAATTTTATTTCTCTACTAGAGCAAACATTAACTCACCTTTACAGACAAGTTCTTCACCAACATAAGCTTTAGCATCTGCTTTTGCTATATTTCTTCTAAGCGTTGTCATTTCAACTTCCATAGTCAATGTATCTCCTGGTCTTACTTCTCTCTTGATTCTAACTTTATCAATACCAGCAAATACACCTAATTTCCCTTTATTTTCTTCCAAAGACATCATTGCCACTCCACACACTTGTGCTAGAGCTTCTACTATCAACACGCCTGGCATCAATGGGTAATTTGGAAAATGACCTTGAAAAAATGGTTCATTAACTGTTACATTTTTTATACCAACAGCTCTTTTTCCAACTTCTAACTCTGTAATCTTGTCCACTAATAAAAATGGATATCTATGTGGTATTAGTTCTTTTATTTCATCTATATTTAACATTTTAAACTCTCCTAATTATTTTCTTTTGAAAGACCCACCTGTTTCAAGTAAATCTATTGAGCCCAAAGCAATCCCTGTTCCTTTCGCAACACAAGATAGTGGTTCATCTGCTATTGTAACAGTTATTCCTGTTCTCTGTTCTATTATTTTATCTAATCCATATAATAATGAGCCTCCGCCAGTCATTATTATACCAACATCACCTATGTCTGCTGCTAATTCAGGTGGTGTTTTTTCTAAAACAGCATGAGTTGCAACAACTATTTGTTCAACACATTCTCTAAGGGCTTCTAACATTTCTGTTGAGTTTATAGTTATAGAACTAGGAAGACCTGTAATCAGATTTCTTCCTGTTATTTTCATATACTTTTCTTCTTCTCTCTTAAATGCAGAACCAATTTCAAACTTAATTTTTTCTGCTGTTCTTTCTCCAATAAGAAGATTATGTTGTTTTTTCATGTACTTAACTATAGCATCATCAAATCGGTCTCCACCAACTTTTATAGATTCACTTACAACTGCTCCTCCTAGTGATATTACGGCTATATCTACAGTTCCTCCACCAATATCTATAATCATATTACCATTAGGTTGTGATATGTCTACACCAGCTCCTATAGCTGCTGCTATTGGCTCTTCTATGATATATACTTCTCTAGCCCCAGCTTGTCTAGTTGCATCCTCTACTGCTCTCTTTTCTACTTCTGTAACACCTGTTGGCACACATACCATAATTCTAGGCATGAAAAATCTTCCAAATCCCTTTTTATCAACTATCTTATCTATAAAAGATTTTAACATCTTCTCAGTTACATCATAATCTGAAATTACACCATCTCTTAAAGGTCTTATTGCAACTATATTACCTGGTGTTCTTCCTATCATTTTTTTAGCCTCTTCTCCTACAGCTAAAACAGAATCTGTTCTGTTGTCTATTGCAACAACAGATGGTTCTTCTAAAACGATTCCCTTACCACTAACATAAACAAGTACATTTGCAGTACCTAAATCTATGCCTATATCAGCTCCAGCCATTTTTTCAACTCCTTCATTTATATATTAGATTATATTATAAGCCTATTTATTAATACTCCTATAATAAAGCATATACAAAAATCTCGCTTTAATCAAGAGAAAATAAATGTTTTGAGGGTATTATTCTTTTACTATTTATAATTATCTAATATATTTCTTATAATAATTTAATGTAATAAAAAAAGTAGGTTTTTAACCTACATTTTTTTATGTTCCTTCTCATACTTTAATTTCGTTGCTAATCCCCCTCTAATATGTCTCTCTGATTTATTTTTGTCTAGCACACTTTTAACTTCTTTGGCAAGGGATGGATTTATTTCCTTCAATCTTTCTGTAACATCCTTGTGAATTGTACTTTTACTTACTCCAAATGTCTTGGCTGTTTGTCTTACTGTAGTGTTTTTTTCAAGTATATATTTTGCTACCACTATGGCTCTTTCCTCTATATGAGATCTCAAAGATTACCCCCCTCACATAATAGCTTTAATGATATATATGTAAAAACACCAAAAAATATAACAAGCTTAACCAAATATGATTAAACTTGTTATACTTTTACTTAATTAGACTCATTGGGTCTATAGATTTTTCTCCATTATATGCTTCTAAATGCACATGTATACCTTCTTCACTTTCTATCTGAGAAGTACTTCCTACAGTACCTAGTGATTGTCCTTCTGTTACTTTCTGATTCTTCTTAACACTAACATTTTCATCTAGATTTGAATATACTACTACAGTATTATTGTCGCTTTTTATTTTTACTGATTTTCCATATTCTTCATCGTCAAATACATCTACTACCATTCCGTTTAATAGAGATTTTATTTCTTTACCTTTAGTACAACTAACATCTATACCTTTATGAGTTTCCCAAACATCCAATGTTTTAGAATAACTAGGTTCTTTTTCTGAATACTCTCTTATTATCTTATCACCAATGTAATTTAATTTTGTTGTACTTGACTTATTTTCTTCTTTTGCCTTAGCTTTTTCTAAGTTTTGTTTTGAATCTGTCGCAGTAGGGATAGCATCTTTCTTATCTTTTTCAATTAAATGTATTTCCTCTTCACTATCTTTATTAGATTTTTCTATCATGCCTTTATTAGAAGCTAATTTATCTACATTATTATTTGTAAACCAAACTCCACCTACTGCTAATAAACAAACACATACAAATAAAGATAAATAAAAACCATCTTTTTCTAACAGTTTTTTCTTCATTTCGCACCTCCAAATATATTTCTACATTTGGATTATTGACGTGTTTTTGGTATTTTATACAATTATTAGTATATATCTTTTATTTTTGTATCAGTATAGTAATGTGATAATATATCATAGTATTTATAGCCTTCTTCTGCCATACCTTCAGCTCCCCATTGGCTCATACCAACACCATGACCATATCCTTTTACTACAAAATCTATGTATCCTTCTCCAAATTTTATATCAAAGTTTGCAGAATTTAAGTTAAAAACAGTTCTTACATCTTTACCTGTTACTTCTTTGTTTCCTAATTTTATTTTTTCTACAGTTCCAGCATCGCTTCTTTTAGTTATTGCAACTTGTTTACTCAAATTATTCACATCTATTACAATACTACTATAAAACTTTCTAAGACTCTTGACAAAATCTGTATTACTTATTTTAAGTGTTGATGCAAATTTTGGAGAATACTTATCATATGGGCTTTCTACAGATTTTAAATAAGGATATTTTGATGCAAATACTTCTTCACTATTCTCTGTTTTCCCTGAAGAGGTAGAGAAATAAAGAGGAAGTATAGCCTTATCATTATAAGTTATTATCTGCCCCTTAGTACCTTTAACTGCGTTTTGAATTTTAGAATACTTATTTTTAATCCATTCTTCGCCATTCAACTTTTTAAGAGTAGCATAACTCTTGTACTCTTGACAGTGTTTGTAATCAGTACATACCACTGCATTTTTATGTTTACTTGATTTCCCATGTTCTTGCTTATATACTACATACGTTCTAGCTGCTACAGCTTGGGCTTTTAAAGCCTCTATATCAAAATCCGAGGACATCTCACCAGCTAGTACTCCACATAGATAGTTTTCCATGTCCATTTTTTCAACTTTACTTGATATGTGATTATAGACATTTATAACTGGTGTTTTTTTGTCTACAGTTTCATAGTTTACTACCTTTTTCTCTTCTTTCTTACTTTCATCTTTAATATCATTTTTTTTAATGGTTTTGTTTATAGATACTACTTTCTCTGGTTTTTCAGTTAGTTCCACATTTTTGTAAGAAACTAAAGTTATCAATGAAGGGACTAACACAGAGCAAGTTACAAATCCTAACAAAACAACCAATGGGTTCTTCATATACTCTCCTCCTTAGCTTTTAAAACCTTGTATTTAAGTATATGAACAACCCCTATCAATTTATAACTTACTTATCTAAACCAATTATTAATCTTCTACTATTTTGAT
Source organism: Clostridioides sp. ZZV14-6150 (assembly GCF_020657875.1). Taxonomy (NCBI): domain Bacteria; kingdom Bacillati; phylum Bacillota; class Clostridia; order Peptostreptococcales; family Peptostreptococcaceae; genus Clostridioides; species Clostridioides sp. ZZV14-6150. Next base: position 219,172 of record NZ_JAGWDA010000005.1, read on the forward strand.
TTGACCACCTAATGCTGTTATCTTTTTATCTATATCAACATAACCTCTTTGAATATGGTATATTTCTCCTATTTGAGTTTCTCCTTCTGCTATAAGACCGCATAAAATAAGCGCTGCTCCTGCTCTTAAATCAGTAGCATTTACTGCTGCACCGTGTAATTCATCTACTCCATTAACAACCGCACTTCTTCCATCTATTTTTATATTAGCACCCATTCTATTGAATTCAGCAACATGCATAAATCTATTTTCAAAAACAGTTTCTATAACTACACCAGTTCCATTAGCTACAGTAAGCATAGCCATAAACTGAGCTTGCACATCTGTAGGAAACCCTGGATGTGGTAAAGTCTTTATGTCTATTGGCTTTAATACCTTTGGACCTACTACTCTAACAGAATTGTCCATCTCTGTAATTTCACAACCTGCTTCTCTTAATTTAGCTACAACTGGCTTTAAATGCTCCATTAAAACATTTTCAACTGTTATGTCACCTTTTGTCATAGCTGCTGCAACCATATAAGTTGCTGCTTCTATTCTGTCTGGAATTACATTATGTTCTGCTCCTTTTAACTCCTTAACACCTTTTATCTTTATAGTGTTAGTACCTGCACCTTTAACATCTGCTCCCATTTCATTTAAGAAATTAGCTAAGTCAACTATTTCTGGTTCTTCTGCTGCATTTTCTATTATTGTAGTTCCTTCTGCTAAAGAAGCTGCCATCATTATATTTTCAGTAGCTCCAACAGATGGGAAATCTAAATACAATTTATTTCCTACTAATTTTTCTGTTGCAGCTTCAACAAAACCATGGTCCATTTCTATTTTTGCACCTAAAGCTTTAAATCCTTTTAAATGTAAATCTATAGGTCTCGTTCCTATAGCACATCCTCCTGGCATAGAAATTTTTGTACTATTAAATCTAGCAAGTAATGGTCCCATAACCAAAAAAGAAGCTCTCATCTTTCTTACAAGCTCATATGGAGCTTCACAAGTTTTTATATTACTTGCATCAACAGTAAGTATATTTTCTTTATATTCAACTTCTGCTCCTACATGTCTCAATAAATCTGATATAACATGAACATCTCTCAAATTTGGGACTCCATTTAAAGTTGATTTCCCGTTCGCTAATAAAGTTGCTGCTATTATTGGTAAAACTGCATTTTTTGCACCATCTATTTTAACACTACCTTTAAGTGGATTACTCTTTTTTACTATTATCTTAGCCATATTTTCTGATCTCCTCATAATTAATAATCTAATTTTATAATTGGTGTGGCAATATATATGAGTGTTTTTCCATCGTCCTCATTATATTTAATTCCTATATTTAAATTGATTTTTTCCCCTAAATATTCTAAATCATCATCATTTAATACTTTACTATATGCTGTTATAGATAAAAAGTTTACGTCTTTCACTTTATCTATTTGCTTAGCACTCATATTATATAATATTTTTTGTAAAATATCATCATATTTGTGGTTTTGTAACCTTTTTGTGTATTCTCCAACAACACAAGCAGATACATCTACTTGAGATGAATATTTATTTAACACATTTTCTACACTACTATAAATATCCTCTTTATGTTTATATACTTTGTTGTCCAATATGTCAACTATTATGTAGCTTTCTTTATTATTTTTATTTATTCCTTTTATAGAAATTTCTTTATCGCTATCTTTTATAGTAGCACATAATTGTATTTTATCGCCATACCCTTTTTCATTCCAATTTATTCCTTTTTCATCTAGCTTTAGATTGTTAATTATTTCTAGAAAAATATTATGTAATTCTTTATTTGATAAATTATAATTTATAACAGAATTAATTTTCATATTATAATATTTAAAATCAGCTTCTGAAGTTTCAAGAGCACTAATTAGTTTATTATATCTAGTATTTATGCTTGTATCCGCATAAGATATTGTCATGCCTATAGCCATTAACATAAAAAAACTTACAACTAATTTTATTATCTTCATAATAAAAATCCCCCTTAAATTTGTTTTTCTCTATAACAGAATTATTAACAAATTTAAGAGAGATATACTTCATCATTATGTATTTTTATGCATTTTGTAATTTTATATTCAATAAATGTTTTTCAAACTCTTCAATTCCAATTCTCTCTAATACTTTACTTATTCTTTCTCCTGGACTTGCTAATTGTTTATATGTATAAAATACATCTTGCACTAATTCTTCTATATTATCTTCTGTATACAAATTACTAAGTCTATCTCCAAATCTATAGCCTCTTCCCATTCTACCACCAAGATAAACAGCTAGTCCTTTTTTATCAACTTCCATAGCTCCAAATGGACATGCTTGAGCACACTTTCCACAATTTACACATTCTTCTTTATTCCACACTAATTTCTTATCTTCCATATAAACTGCTTTTTGTCTACAGGATGATGTACACAACCCACAATTTTTACATTTCTCTTCATTAAATTTTACATATACTTGACCTACTATACCCACATCATTAGTATTCGCCTTTGCACAGTTATTTGGACATCCAACTAATGTAATTTTAGTTTTAGATGGTAAATCATATCCAAAATATGAATCATGTAACTTTCCACATAATTCTTGTGTATCATATATTCCATGTTGGCATACAGTACCCTTACATGCGACTAATGGTCTTACTTTTTTACCCGTACCACCATGCTTTAACCCTACAGCTTTTAAATCTTCCTTCATTAAATCTATATCTTCATACTTTATCCATGGTATTTCAACAGCTAATCTAGTAGTAACACCTAAATAACCTCTACCATATTTTTCAGATAGCTTTGATAAGTTGATAAGTTGTTCTGCTGTAAAGTTTCCAGCTCTACTCAATATTCTTATTGAGAAATACCCTTCTTGGCTTTGAGCTAATATACCTTCAGCTTTTAACCTTGCTTTTTCAGCTTTACTAATCATATTTCACACCTCATAATATATAAATTTCTAATTCTATATTGCTAATAATATGTTTAAATAAGTGTACATCTATATAAGCATATTCTAACTATGTTTATATTTTAAAACATAACAAAGGTATATTCAACTTAATAAACTGAATATACCTTCATTTTAAACAATTATATTGTATTTTTTACAAAATTCTATTTTAAATCTCCTATTTCAATTGGATTTGAATCATCAAGACTCCATCCCATCCATCCATCACTATAGAGAGAAGTATTTTCAAATCCCATAACATTTGCATATGTTAATACCTCTGCAGCACGCCATCCACTGCCACACATAAATGCAAGTTGTTTATTAGTATCTATATTTTCTTTATCCCACATTTCCAAGATCTCATATTGATTTCTCATTGTGTTATCTATATTACGGTACTCTTCTAGTGATACACTGTCACTACCTGCATAACCATATAAGGCTCCTGGTATACGCCCTTTTTTATCATAATAGCTATATCCAGATATTTTACCTATATGTTCATCCCAAGAACGATTGTCCACTAACGTAAATTTATTTTTATCTCTTAGCTTTTGCTTTAATTCTGGTATACTAACAATTAGTTGTGGATTAGCTGGTATATTTGCCCCAAAAGTAGTACATGAACTCTTTGGATTGCTAGTTAACTCCAACTCATATCCTTCTGATAACCATGAGTTTATTCCGCCATTCAAAACTCTTACATCTCTTACTCCTATATATCGTAATATAATAGCAATTCTATAAGAAGCCATAGATGCACTACTTGAAACTATCACAGTATCATCTTTTGTAAATCCATAGTCTAAAGCAAATTTGGCCAAATTATCATCATTAGTAAGCATCCATGTTGGAGGAGGTTCTATAATATCAGTATTTATATGAACACTTGTAGGTATATGCCCTTTTGCATAAGATTCTTTTTCTTCTCTGAATTTCTTTGACATAATTTGTACTCCGATTTCTAAGCAATCTTTTATTATTTTAATCTATTTAACTAAATCAAAATCATATTCATCTACACCATCAATTGAATTATATACTTTTGTAAATCCATTCTCTGAAAGTATTTTAGCTGCTTGTCCACTTCTATTTCCAGTTCTACAGTATAAGATTATATCCTTATTTTTATCAAGTTCTCCCATTTTCTTTTCTGTGTCTTCTAATGGTATATTGATAGCTTCTTTTAAATGTCCAGTTTCAAATTCCTTTGCCTTTCTAGCATCTATCACTATAGCATCTTTATTTTCGCTTATTAACTTTAACATTTCAGGCGCAGTTATATCATTATATTTAACTAATCCATAATCAAAATCTTTTACACCTTCTGCATTATAAACATCTTTAAATCCATTTTTTATTAATATTTCAGCCGCTTTTGCACTTTTTTTACCTGAGTTACAATACACTAATATAGTTTTATCCTTATATCCTTCTAAATCACTTAATTTACCTTCTAAATCATCCACTGATATATTTATACCATTTATAATATGACCTTTAGCATAGTCGTCTGCACCTCTTACATCTAATATCAATAACTCTTTATTTTTCTTCATCATTTTTACAGCCTCTTCTCCTGTGGCTTCTTTATAACTAGTCTTATCTTGACTTTGAGAAGATTCTTTTGGTTTTTCTGATTCTTTAGAATCACAACCAACTACACTCCCTAATGTTAATACTAAAGTTAAACCAATAGCTAAAACTTTAAATCTTTTACTAAATTTCATAAAATTACCCTCCAAATATTAAAAATATTCCCTTTTTTGATATAAAATCTTATTTTATTATAGTATTCGAATTCATTATAACAAAATTAAAATATATTTGATACTTATTTACTTGATTACAGTTATAGTTTTTTTCTATAATTCAATAGGAAAGAATAGAATTTTTCTTTGTTCTATAAATACATTTACCTTTTCATTTATTTCATATAAATTATTGTTACTACTAGCTTTTAATACAGTTCCGTCAATATCTACATCATAGTAAATTTTATCTCCTGCATATCTCTTTCTTAATATAATCCCTTCTCTTCCTACATCATTATTAATCGCTTTTAGGATTATACTTTCTTTTGGTATCATTAATTCTACATTATCTATATTTATATTTTTATATTTATCTAATTTAATAGAAATTATATCATTTACAAATTCTCCGTTTCTTATATTTCCTATTAAATAATTTTTTTCTCCAAATATATTTGCAACTTCTTTACTTTTGGGATTTTCATAAAGGTTATCTGGCGTGTCGAATTGTTTAACCTCACCATTTAACATAACTGCTATTCTATCACTCATCATCAATGCTTCTTCTTTGTCATGTGTTACTAATACCGTTGTTATCTTTAGATGTTTTTGTAATCCTAATACAAATTCTCTCATTTCATTGCGTAAATTAATATCTAAATTTGAAAATGGCTCATCTAATAACAGTACCTTTGGATTTATTGCTAAAGACCTTGCTATTGCAACACGTTGTTGTTGTCCTCCTGAGAGTTCGTTTGGATATTTATTTTCATATCCTTTTAGCTTAACTAAATTTATAAGCTCATTTACTTTACTTTGTCTTATATTCTTGTTTATTTTTTTCATTTTAAGACCAAATTCTATATTTTCATATAAAGTCATATGTGGAAATAGTAAATAATCTTGAAAAACTATCACAGTATCTCTTTTTCCTATAGGTATATCTAATACTGATTCATTATTTAAAAGTATATCTCCGTAATCAGGATGTAGAATACCAGCAATTAATTTTAGAGTAGTACTTTTTCCACAACCTGATGGGCCTAAAAGAGAAACTATTTCTCCTTCTTTTATATCCAAATTCATATTGTTTAAAACTTTTATTTTGTTAAAACTCTTACATAAATTTATAAGTTTAACTGATGACAATTGTTACACCTCCAATCGTACTAAAATAGCCTTGTATTTTGAATATGTTTATATTTCTTTTTTACATTGTATTCTATTATTATCAAGATAAATAAACTTATTATTAAAAAAACCATACTATACAAAGATGCTATTGTCCTGTCTCCACTTTGTATATATGGAAACATAATCATTGGATAGGTTATGACACTACCTCCACCTATAAGAAGAGTCAAAAAATATTGACTAAATGATATTATGAAAGACATACTTGATGCACCCAATATCCCTGGCAAAATCAAAGGGAAAGTCACATATCTAAATGTATTAAATCTACTTGCTCCAAGTACTCTCGCTTGTATTTCTAAATTATCACCTATTAATTTATAAACATCTGTTATTATTCGAACTGAATATGGTATGCATGGAAGTATATTTATAATAATTACTCCCAAAATATTATTGGCTAGACCTATTCTTATAAATGCTATATGTATGCCCATAGCAACAGATATTAGTGGAATTATAATTGGAGACAATATCAGTAACTCACAAAACCTTTTTCCTTTAAAGTTATATAATGCTAATGCTTTGGATGCTGGTATGCTTAATAAAATAGTGACTAAGACTACAGTTATTGATATTATAATACTTCTCAAAATAATATTCAGATTACTTATATCTAAAATATATCTAAATCCTCTTAATGAAAATTCATTAGGTAAAAAATTTGGAAATGGCCATGTATTTACAACTCCCCATATTGCCAATAATATTATAGGAGTTATAATAACTACAAACAGGATATTAAGAATTATATTAAATTTTTTACTCATAGATACTCCTATACATTATATTTTGATATTTTATTAAAAAATCTATCATAAATTATTAATAGTATAAAACTTATTCCAGATAATAAAACATTGATACACATTGAGATTGGTCTTTGCATTAAATCTGAGCTAGCATAACTCAGATATGCTTGAACTGGTAATGCTTTTGGAGTTGATGCTCCTATTAAAAAAGGAACTTCAAAAGAACCAAACGAAAAGGCAAAAATTATTATAAATGAAGAAATTATTGTGGGCATAGCAAGTGGCAACACTATATATCTAAAAGTTTGAAGTTTACTTGCACCTAAATTTATAGATACCTGTTGTAGATTATCATTTATATTTTTCAGTATATTATAAACCATTAGTGTTATATATGGTATTCCTTTCCACAGATAAACTAAAATTATCCCTATTCCGTTTTTATCAGAAACCATTGGTATAAATTCAGATGAATCCTTTATTATATTGAAAAAGTAAAATACTCTTGAAATTATACCTGTTTGAGAAAATATTATAAATACCAACAATACAACTATTATATGTGGAACTACTAGTGGAATATTTAGAATCATATATCTAACTTTAGAAAATCTATTTTGAGACATTATGTATGCTAAAAGTATACCTATAATAACAGCTAAAATCGATGACACTAAAGAAATCTTCAAACTAAAGATAAGAGATTCTAAAAAATTAGAATCTCTAAAAATTTCTCTATAATAACTTAATGTAATTTGCTCAAGACCAATCTGAGGAAAAAATCCTAGACTTTGCGAGATGCAATTTATAATTCCTACACCCATTATAAGTATCAAGATGATAGATACAGGTGCTATTAATAAATATGGAATTATTTTATCATTAATTATTTTACTTTTCACTTTCTAGTACCTCTTGAGTCCATATTTTTTCTATTATTGGAACTATTCCTGCTTTTAATTCTGGAACTGAATTTTTTAATACTATAGTTTCACTAAATTTCTTAACATCTTCACTTGGAATCTTTTTCATATCTAAAACAGATGTATCTCCCCAATTTTTAGTTTCTGTCTTAGAGGATTGTGCATCTATACTCATCAAGAAATCTATTAACGCTATTGCACCTTCTTTATTTTGAGAATTATCTGGTATAGCAACAAAGTGTGTGTTACTTATATTTCCTTTTTCAAATTCTATTGCTTTTGTAGATTTGCTAAACTCTCCATTTTCTATTCTTCCTAATAATACATTTGGAGCATAAGTCATTGTAAAATAAGTTTCATTATCTGAATACATATTGTCTAACTGGGAAGATGTCGCAGGATAAGTTTTACCTTTATTCCATAAGTATGGTTTTATTTCTTTAAGATAATCCATAGCTGGTTGTATGGCTTGTTTTACTTTAGCTTCATCTTCTGGTAAATTTTTTACTTTATCATATCCTACTACATCATATATTATATTTCTAACAAATGCACTTCCTGTAAAATCTGGTGGAGCTGGATAAGTAAATTTTCCAGGATTAGATACAATTGCTTCTTTTAGTGTTTCTGCATCAGTTATTTTTGTATTAATCTTAGATGTATCTGTTACAACTGCAAATTGAGATTTACCCCAAGGAGCTTCCATCCCCTCTACCTTCACTCCGAAATCTGTAGTAATATCTTCAGAAGATGAATCAACATACTTTTCATAATTAGAAAGTTTCTCTACAAAAGGTCCAAATAGCAATTTATTCTCTTTTGCTGTTTTAAAGTTTTCTCCATTTATCCAAACCACATCTATAGTACCCTTAGCACTTCCAGCTTGTTTTTCTGACAATAGTTTATTAAGAATGTTTTCTATATCCATTCCTACTCTTTTTAAAGTTATGTCATAGTCTTCTTTCATCTTTGGAATTACATAACTATCAAACCATTTATTCATTACTTCATTTCCACCATATCCATAAAAGTTAACTGTTGTACCTTTTGCAGATTTTAAAATCTCTTCATTGCTACTTTCTAATATGTCTTTTTGAGGCTCTTCTTTTTTATCGTTATTTGAGCACCCTACCAATCCAAATATAAGTCCTAAACATAATAGTATTGTTAATATCCTTTTTTTCATTTTTTCCCCTCTCGAAAATTAATTTATAATATTTTTTTTGCTTCTAATAGTCTTTGAACTGCTGTAAATAAAACTACTATAGAAAATAGATTTGCTATCATCCCAATATAACTTTGAAATAAAATCATCAAAGTAAAAAGTATAAATCCCTCACTCCTTTCAGCTACGCCAGCTTGATAATAAAATGATTTCATACCTTTTTTATCAGTTAAAGCACCAACAGTTAAAAATATAGTCATTGAGATAAGAATACTACTTAAAAGAATCATTAGATTTAATCTTACATCAATCATCTTCAAACCAAATACTAAAATCATGCTTATTTCTACTATTCTATCAAAAGTAATATCCATTAATGTTCCAAATAAGGATGTTTTATTACTACTTCTAGCCATATCACCATCTACAGCATCTAGGTATCCTGAAACCCATAATGTAATTATTGCTAGCACTTTCATATCGAGATATATAAATAAAGACGTAGATATTCCAACTATAAGCGCTATTATTGTTACGTTATTTGGGGTTAATTTAAGTTTTAAAAAGAACTCTGCTCCCTTGCTTATAAATGGCTCTACATATTTTCTTGCATGTGTATCTAACATATCATTTCCTTTCATTAGCTTATATACTTTTTATGTGCATTTATTAAGTTTCTATATTCATCTTCTTTGCTAATGCTATTCCTTTATACCTTGTGCTCCATTTTTTAATAGATGATGTTTTTTTCTGGGTTAATTTATTTTTGTTTATAACATCAACATCAAAAATAAAATCTAATACATGTAGTGCTTTTTTATCTGCCATTAACATAGACTCACAACAAGATTGACAGTATGAGATTACATAATCTGTTTTTTTATTATTTGCTCTATTTTTGGTCTGGTTTATAGCAACTTCATTATTAGTAACCCTTACCATACCTCCAGAGCCACAACATTCTGTGTTTTCTCTATTTTTTTCAAATTCAATTATTTTTATTCCCATAAAACCCAGTATATCTCTGACTGACTCATGTATATTATTCTCATTTCTTATAGGGCATGGGTCATGTAATAAAAATTCCTGATTTAAATCATCATAATGATTTTTTAGATTTTCTGGAAGCCCATATTCTTTTATCACCTCCCATATTGAAATCACTTTTATATCACTATTATTTCTTATAGTATTAAAACAATTGGGACAAGCTACGATTACCTCATCTATATCATTTTCTCTAAATAGCTTGTCTATTTTAGAATAATATTCATCAAATTTATTTGTATCTCCCATAGCTAAAGTTGGCTTGCCACAACATTCAAAAGCTAAGGATATATTTTCTATATGATTTTCTAAATATTTATATGTTTCTAATACTAAGTCACTACTATAACTAGAAAGGCTACATCCTGGGAAAAAAATCTTTTTAGTGTTTTTTTTAATAAATTGTTTTGAGAATAATGGAGAGAAACTATTAGTTTGATGAAATTTTATTGTTCTATATCCTATATCATTTAATTCTTTTTGATTATCATGGAATATTTCTTTCCTTACATCAAAAAATATTTCTTTTAAATCTATATCTTTTGGACACTCTACCTTGCATATTCCACATAACATACAGGAATATGGCATATTTTTATTTATTGATTTATTTTGTAAAATATCTATCATAAGTTCTCTTGGTGAATCTCCAAATTCTTTCATCATAGGGCATACTTTAAAACATTTTTTGCAATTTATACAATCATCGTTATTTTTTTCGATTTTTTTTAATGTCTCTAGTTTTAGCTTTACTTCTTTTATACAAATACACCTCCAGATTGATTAATAGTTTTTTTCTATAATAAAAAACTCATTCTATAAAATTATAACAAATAGAATGAGTTTTTTCTAATAGATATTATCTATGCAATTTTTAATATATTTTTATTCAACTGTTACTGATTTAGCTAAGTTTCTTGGCTTATCTACATCGCAACCTCTTAGTACAGAAACATGATAAGCAAGTAATTGCATTGGTACAACTGCTAATATTGGTGATAAAATATCATCTGAGTTTGGTATATATATTATTTTTTCAGCAGCTTTTTCAACGTCTTTATTATGACTTTGAGCAATTGCTACGACATAAGCTCCTCTTGCTCTTACTTCTTCCATATTAGAAACCATTTTTTCAAATAATTTTTCTTGAGTAGCTATAGCAATTACAGGAGTTCCTTTTTCTATTAATGCTATTGTTCCATGTTTTAATTCTCCTGCTGCAAAAGCTTCTGCATGTATATATGATATTTCTTTTAATTTCAATGAACCTTCCATTGCTAAACTATAATCTATACCTCTTCCTAAATAGAAAGCATGGTCAGAGCTAACAACTGTTTTAGCAACTTCTTTTATATATTCCTCATTGTCTAATATTTCTTGTATTTTTGATGGTATTTCTTTCATCTTAGAAATCATACTATCATAAAATTCTCTAGTTATTGTTCCTTTTTTAATAGCAAAATCTAAAGCTATCATATATAAAGAAGTTATTTGAGTTGTATATGCCTTAGTTGATGCAACTGCTACTTCAGGTCCTGCCCAAGTATAGAAAACATCATCTGATTCTCTTGCTATAGATGAACCTACAACATTAGTTATTGAAAGTATTCTTGCTCCTTTAGCTTTTGAATCTCTTAATACTGCTAAAGTGTCTGCTGTTTCACCAGATTGGCTAACTAATATTACTAATGAGTTTTCATCTACAAATGGGTCACTATATCTAAATTCTGATGCTATATCAGTTATTACTGGTATATTTACAAATTTTTCTATAGCATACTTACCAAGTAATCCAGCATTATATGCTGTTCCACAAGCTACTATATAAACTTTATTTATTTTATCTAAATCTTCTTTAGAAATATTTATACTATCTAAAATTATATTTCCATTATCATCAAGTCTTCTTTCTAGAGTCTCTCTAACTCCTGTTGGTTGCTCATGTATTTCTTTTGACATAAAGTAATCATATCCACCTTTAGATGCAGCTTCTACATCCCATGTTACATGGAATACTTCTTTTTCTACAAGATTTCTATTAGAATCATAAATTGTTACATTTTCATCTTTTAGGTGAACTATCTCTCCATTGTCTAAGAAATAAACATCTCTAGTATATTTTAATAAAGCAGGTATATCTGATGCTATAAAGTTTTCGCCTTCACCCACACCGACTACAAGAGGACTATCTTTTCTTACTGCAACTAATTCATTTCCATGATCTTTACATATAACACCTAATGCATAAGCTCCTCTTAATTTTGATATAGTTTTATATACAGCGTCTAACAAGTTACCTTCATAGTATTTATCTACTAAATGTGCTATTACTTCTGTATCTGTTTGAGATTCAAATTTAACACCTTCAGAAATTAATTCTTCTTTGATTTCCATATAATTTTCTATTATCCCATTATGAACAACTGCTATTGTTTTAGCTTGATTAAAATGAGGATGTGAGTTTACATCAGATGGTTCTCCATGAGTTGCCCATCTTGTATGTCCTATTCCCAAATTTCCATCAATAGGATTTTTTTCTAAATCTTCTGCAAGCACAGAAAGTCTACCTTTGAACTTTCTAATATTAAGTTCATCACAATTAGAACCATTAACTGCTACTCCTGCTGAGTCATAACCTCTGTACTCTAACTTAGAAAGCCCCTCTACGATAACTTCTGCTGCCTTTCTACTTCCTAAATATCCAACTATTCCACACATTATTTGTGTCCTCCTAAAAATATTATTTATATATTTTAAGAGTTAGGTCATATAAGTTTACTTTGGCTTCCCTTTGTCCATAGGATTACTCCTATTATTTAAAGAAGTCTTTCGATGGTAAACACACCGCAGAGCATCCGCCGACAATTCGATTAACTCTGACCTCGTCAACTTAGTTCCAATAATACTTAATTCTTGTGTCTATAACTAAGTTCTGGCGCTTAGAAAGGTGTCCTCAGGGTTTATATCTGAGAATACCCTTATAAATTACGATAATTTTTCTTGTATAAGATTAGCTAAATTTGTTGCTAATTCTTTTATTTGACCTTCCTCTTTACCCTCTAACATAACTCTAACCAATGGTTCAGTTCCTGATGGTCTTATTAAGACTCTACCATTTCCATCTAAAATAGATTCTATTCTTTCTATTTCAGTTTTTATTTCTGGATATTCCATATATTTGGTTTTATTTTCATTTTTTATTGTTGCATTCACTAATACTTGTGGATATTGACTCATTATTGATGCAAGTTCTGATAAAGGTTTCTTTTCTTGCAGTATTATATTTGCAAGTATTAAAGAACTAAGAACTCCATCTCCTGTAGTATTGTAATCTAAGAATATCATATGTCCAGATTGCTCTCCACCAAGATTATATCCATTTTTAACCATATATTCTAAAACATATCTATCTCCAACTGCTGTAGTAGATAATTTTATTCCATTTTCTTTTGCAGCTATTGCTAATCCTATATTACTCATAACTGTAACTACTAAAGTATCTTGTGCTAATTTATTATTTTTCTTTAAATTTAAAGCACTCAATATCATTATATGGTCTCCATCAACAATTTGACCCTCTTCATTTACTGCAATTAATCTATCAGCATCTCCATCATATGCAAGACCTAAGTCAGCATTATGTTCCAAAACAGCCTTTTGAAGTTGTTCTGGATGTGTAGAGCCACATTTATAATTTATATTGTTTCCATCTGGTGAACTATTTATTGAAATTACACTTGCTCCTAATTCATCAAATACTATTGGTGCTACTTTATACGATGCACCATTAGCACAGTCCAAAACCACCTTTAATCCTCTAAAATCAGTGTTAATTATTGATTTTAAATAATCTACATAGTCTCTTTGTGCATAATGCTCATGTAATCTTCGTCCTACATTTTCACCAACTGGCATACAATCTACTTTATCTATATCATCTATATATTCTTCTATCTTTAACTCTATTTCATCATCCAATTTATATCCATTTTTATTAAAGAATTTAATTCCATTATATTCAACAGGATTATGAGATGCAGATATAACCACACCACAATCAGCACCATATTTTCTAGTTAAATATGCAACTGCAGGGGTTGGTATTATTCCAACAGTAATAACATCACATCCAACAGACATAAGACCTGCTATTAAAGATGCCTCCAACATATCTCCAGATATTCTAGTATCTTTACCTACTACTACTTTTACTCTATGGTCTCCTTGAGCTAAAACAAATCCACCAGCTCTACCAAGTCTATATGCTAAATCACATGTTAATTCTGTATTTGCTATGCCTCTAACTCCATCTGTTCCAAAATACTTTCTCACTAAATATTCTCCTTTCATAATTGAAAAGCTTGTAATTTGTATTATATTTTTATAATTCATAAAATACTATTATATTCTTAATTTCAGTCATAAAAATATTTTAATACTTCTCAGCAAAAAAGACAATAGAAATAATTCTATTGTCTTTTTTTTGACATCTTTTTTCTTTATTAGTTAGTTGCTCCACAACATGCAGCATCCATACCTTTTTGTAAAGCTTCTCTGTTTAATGGAACAAATTTTTCTTTTCTAGGTCCAAAAACTTTTTTAAATGCTTCTAATACAGATTCTATATCCACTGTATCAGCTACTTTTAAGTAAGCTCCTAGCATTATCATATTAGCAACTTTATCATTACCTAATTCAACAGCTAATTCATTTGCTGGGATATAATAAACATCTACATCTGTTCTTTCAACTTTTTCTTTTATTAAAGAACTGTTTACTATTATTTTTCCACCAGGTACAACATCGTCTTTAAATTTTTCAAATGCTGGTATATTTAATAATATAGCTGCAGTTGCATCATCTGTTATAAGTGGAGAACCAACAGGTTCACTAGATACAGTTACTGCACAGTTTGCTGTACCTCCACGCATTTCTGGTCCATAAGATGGTAACCAAGAAACTTCTTTTCCTTCTAACATTCCTGCATAAGTAAGTAATTGTCCCATAGACATAACACCTTGGCCTCCGAAGCCTGCACATATTACTCTAGCTGTAGACATTTACTTCACCTCCTCAACTTCAACATTTTTGAAATTTCCTAATGGATAGTATGGTATCATATTGTCTCTTAACCATTGTAAAGCATCATTTGGAGCTAGTCCCCAGTTTGTAGGACAAGTAGATAATACTTCTACTATTCCAAATCCTAATCCTGCTTGTTGAACTTGGAATGCTTTCTTTATAGCTTTTTTAGCTTGTCTAACATGAGCTGGAGTATCAACTGCTACTCTTTCTACGAATACAGCTCCTGTTAATGTAGCTAACATTTCACTTACTCTTATTGGATAACCTTGAGTTTCAGCATTTCTTCCTGATTGAGCAGTAGTAGCTCTTTGTCCAACTAATGTAGTTGGAGCCATTTGTCCACCAGTCATACCATATGTTGTATTGTTTACAAATATAGTAGTTATTTTTTCTCCTCTAGCAGCTGCATGAACTATTTCAGCAGTACCGATTGAAGCTAAGTCTCCATCACCTTGATAAGTGAATACTGTGTTTTCAGGATGAACTCTTTTTATTCCTGTAGCAGCAGCTGGTGCTCTACCATGAGCTGCTTCTTGAGTATCACAGTTAAAATATTTATATCCTAAAACTGAACATCCAACTGGAACAACACCTACAGCATCACCTAATACTCCTAATTCTTCTAATACTTCACCAACTAATCTATGGATTATACCATGTGTACATCCTGGACAGTAGTGAGTTTGAGTATCTTGTAACCCTTGAGTTTTTTTAAATACAACAGCCATTATCTAGCACCTCCTGCAACCAATTCTCCGGCAATAATTTTTTTAGCTTTTTCAACTATTTCTGCTGGTGTTGGAGTCATTCCTCCTGGTCTTCCATGGAAGTAAACTGGTAATTTACCTTCTACTGCCATTTTTACATCTTCCACCATTTGTCCCATACTCATTTCAACAGTTAATATGTTTCTAGCACTAGGGATTTGGTCAAATGCTTCAAATGGGAATGGCCATAATACTTTAGGTCTTATAAGACCTGCTTTTATTCCTTCTTCTCTTAATATATCAATTGCACTTTTCACTATTCTTGAAGTAGTTCCATAAGCTGCAAATATAAATTCAGCGTCTTCTGTTTTGTACATTTCATATTGTACTTCATTTTTTTCCATTTCATTGAATTTAGCTTCTAAGTGCCAACAGTGATCTTCTAATACTTCTGGCTCTAAGTATAAAGAGTTTATTACATTAGGTACTCTTTTTCCTTTAGTTCCAACAGTTGCCCAATCTTTAGGAGGCAATTCTCTCTTCTTTTCAGGAGCTTTGAATTCAACTGGCTCCATCATTTGACCTATCATACCATCTGCAACTACCATAACAGGTGATCTGTAGTAATCTGCAACATCAAAAGCTTCCATTATCATATCAACAGCTTCTTGAACTGTAGCTGGTGCGAATACTGGAGTTCTGTAGTCTCCGTTTCCTCCACCTCTTGTAGACATAAAGTAGTCAGCTTGTGAAGGTTGTATACTTCCAAGTCCTGGACCACCTCTCATTACGTTAAGTACAACACAAGGAACTTCTGCTCCTACTGCATATGTTATACCTTCTTGTTTTAAAGCAACGCCTGGTGAAGATGAAGAAGTCATAACTCTTGCTCCTGCACCTGCTCCACCATAAACCATGTTTATCGCAGAAACTTCTGATTCAGCTTGAACGAACGCTCCACCTATTTTAGGTAACTCTCTTGATAAATATTCTGGTAATTCACTTTGTGGAGTTATTGGGTAACCGAAGAAATATTTGCAACCAGCTTCTATAGCTGCTTTTCCAAATGCTTCGTTACCTTTCATAAGTATCTTAGCCATTAAAATTCCCCCTTAAATATTAATTTAAATTAATCTCTTTCTACTGTTATAACTACATCTGGACACATAGTTGCACAACTTGCACATCCTATGCATTTTTCCATTTCAGAAACAGTTGCTGGGTTATACCCTTTTTTGTTTATTGTGTTTGAGTCTAATTGTATGATTTTTACTGGACATGCTTCAACACATAATCCACAACCTTTACAACGTTCTTGATTAAAAGATACTTTTCCTTTAGCCATTTACCTAAGCCTCCTTAAACTTTCTATATATTTGAGCTCAAACTACATCCAGTCTTCTCTCATATATAATTTTATCGGAAAAATTTCTCCCTCTAAATCTTTTGGTAATTGTTCAACAAGATTTTCTAAGCATGCAACATATCTTATTGGTATATTACATTCCTTAGAAACTTCTTCTGCAACTTTTTGACCTCTTAAAACATCATCAATAGTAGTAAACCTAATAAGATGAGTATTATTAATTAGACCTGTTACCTTTAGTTTAGAAGATTTCTCTATTTCCTTTATATATTGGATAACTTCTTCAGAAGTTTGAGTTTTCTCCCTATTTGCATTTATTACAAAAAGCATGTCATAGTCGCCTTCTTTTAATAAATGACTAAATCTTCCTATAACTCTAGCACCTACATTATCTCCACCTAAGTCTATAACAGAATTGTATGAATGGTCAACCATAGGTGACATTACTTCTGCTGATACTGCTGGTAAATCTAATGTTGGAGCATTAATTGAACTATCTATTGGTTGTATACCTAAAGATTTCATTAGCTCTTTCTTTTCTCTAGTTCTAAAGTATACATTTACCACATCCAAATCGGCTATAGCAACTTTGCCAGAAACCATCTCTCTTAATTTAACAACATAGTTCATCGCAAATTCACTTTTACCACTTCCATAGTGACCTGTTATGATTCTTATTCTTTTATCATTAGTTATCATAAACTTGAGCCTCTTCTTCACCAGTTAAAACTCTAAGTCCACCTTGAGCTAATGCAATCATTTCATCTTCACCTGGATAAACTTTTACATCTGCTATAAATTTAACTCCATCTGCAATCATATCTGTAAACATTTTTGAATATGCGATTCCACCAGTTAATAATATTGCTTTTACATCTCCCTTAAGAACTGCAGCATTAGCTCCTATTTCTTTAGAGATTTGATATGCCATAGCTTCATATACTAATTTAGCTTTTTCATCACCAGCTTCAATTCTTTCTTCAACTTCTCTAGCATCATTAGTATTTAAGTATGCAACTAATCCACCATTACCTTTTATTTTCTTTTTAATTTCATCTTGAGTATATTCTCCACTGAAGCACATTTTTACTAATGCTCCTACTGGTAATCCACCACTTCTTTCTGGAGAGAAAGGTCCTTCTCCATCTAATGCGTTTGCAACATCTACTATTCTACCATTTTTATGAGCTCCAACAGAAACTCCTCCACCCATATGTGCAACTATAAGATTTATATCTTCATATTTTGTGTTTATCTCTTTAGCATATCTTCTTGCTATTGCCTTTTGATTTAAAGCATGTACTACACTTGCTCTACTTATTTCAGGCATACCAGAAATTCTAGCAACCTCTTCTAGTTCGTCCACAACAACTGGGTCTACTATGTATGAAGGAACATTAACTTCATCACCTATTTGTTTTGCTATTATACCACCTAAATTTGAAGCATGTTCTCCTAAAACTCCTACTTTTAAATCTTCTATCATAATGTCACTTACTGAGTAAGTTCCACCTTTTATAGGCTTAAGAAGACCACCTCTACCTACTACAGCATCTAAGTCAGATGTTTTTACTCCACCTTCTTTTAATGCTTCTTCTATTACTTGTTTACGAAATTCAAATTGGTCTGAAACTTTCTCATATTTTCCTATTTCTTCAGAAGAGTGTCTTAGTGTTTTTTCAAATACTAAATCCTCATTATCAAATACAGCTATTTTAGTTGATGTCGAACCAGGATTTATTGTTAAGATTTTAAATATTTTGCTCATTTGCCTATTTCCCCCTTAAATTTAAGCCTTTGCTGCCATTAAAACGCCCAAAGCTATTGAGTTTAGTTTAGTTTCTTCACTATCTGCTCTAGAAGTTAATATTATTGGTGCTTTAGCTCCAACTATAACTCCTGCATTTTTTGATTTTGAGAAAAATACTAAAGCTTTATATAATATATTACCACCTTCGATGTCTGGAGCCAATAATATATCAGCTCTTCCTGCTACAGGATGATCTATACCTTTATGTTTAGCTGCTTCTAAAGACACTGCATTATCTATTGCAAAAGGTCCACCAACCATACAACCTTTGATTTCTCCTCTTTCATACATTTCTTCAAGTTCTTTAGCTTCAACTGTATCTTTCATTTTTGGATTTACTTTTTCTTTTGCGCATATTGCAGCAACTTTTGGTTCACTTATATCTAATGAATGTGCTACTGTGCAAGCATTTTCTATGATTTGCTTTTTAGTATTTGTATCAGGAGCTAAGTTCATAGCTGCATCAGTTACGAAAAATAATCTGTCATACCCCTCTACATCAAATACTGCTACGTGGCTTAATACATTACCAGTTCTAAGACCTACTTCTTTGTTTAAAACTGCTTTTAGTATTATTGATGTGTCTACTAAGCCTTTCATTACCATATCGGCTTTTCCTTGTGAAACTAATTCAACAGATTTTAGAGATGCTTCTGCTAAATCTTTTATATCTATTACTTCATAATTTTCGATATCCATGTCTATGCTTTTTGCAATTTCTTTAGTCTTCTCTATATCACCTATTAAAATGGCATTTGCTATTTTTTCTTTTCTAGCCATTTCAACTGCCATTAAAACTTCTTTATCTTGACAACATGCTACTGATATAGTTTTAGGTCCTCTTTCCTTTGCAAACTTAATTACTTCTTCAAAACTTCTCATGCATTTCCACCTCATCTTGAATTTTTTGAAATAGAACTTTTATATCTCAATTAAATTATAACTCGTTCAGCAACGTTTTCCTAGGGATAATTGAAATATTTAATTCAAAAATATTTATTTAAATCTATTTATCAGTCTTTTTTCATATATCTAACACTTTTTAGATTTAACAAATATCTCATTGTCCTTATTTTATAATATAACTAAAATAAACAAGATGCAACAAAAACATAAAATTAACAAACTTAATTTTATAGATTTTTTTGTCGCATCTTGTAACAACTAAATATTCAAAATATTTGTTCATTCCACTTCAACAATATTAGGTTCTATATTTATTTTTTTAAATTGATATGTTGTTTCATATTTTATTTTATATTTACCATTTTCAGCAGGTGCTTCTGATAAATCGATATATAACGAAATATCTTTTTTATTTAGCTTACTTAAATCTTCTGCTGACTCTACAACAACTTGAATATCTCCAGTAGAAATTATACTTGGATTGTCCATATTTGCTGGAATATTTCTTAACATAATATCTTCTGGACTATATACAAACTCAGCGCTTAATTGTTTTGTTTCATTTAGCTTTATAGTTATAGAGGTATCATCAATAGTTATTCCTTCTGGAATCTCTAGACTCACTTCTTTTTCTTCTCCATTAGCTAAATCAACTAAATCAATAGGTTTTGTCTTAATATAATTTATTTTGTCTATATTTTCTTTTTTACCTTTTATTGTAACTTCATCTTTACTTAATTTATAATTTTTCAATGTATTATTATCTTGATTATTATCCTTTAAATCTACTCTTATTGGTACAGTTTTTTCTTTTAATAATTCTACACTTGCTGTTACAGAACTTGAACTTAATGTCACACCTTCAACCTTAGTTCCATCACTATTTAAAGGTATTAAATCCAATTTTTTAGAGAAATCTTCTGTCTCATTGCCGACATTTAGATTAGCTCTTACACTTTTAACTTCTTTAACTAAACTCATCGGACCCGATATATCGACATAATTTTTACTTAATTCAATATTATCTATATTTCTTTTTGAATTCCCACTTACTTCTACCTTTATATCTCTTTTTTCTTTTATATTTTTCTCAAGATTTACTATTAAAACGTCATGCTTAAATTCTAAAGTAACACCTTGAGGAATATTTGCTTTTAAATATACTTCCTTCTTACCTTGTATTGGGTCTTCAACAGTTCCATATACATGTATATCCTCTTTTTTAACTTTTTGTACCTTTGATAAACTACCTTTTATATACACATCTGCTGTTAATTTTTCGTCTGGATATATAACAAGATTTTTATCATTTAAATCACTCATATTACTTATAGATACAGGTATATCTTCAAACCCTCTAGTTTCTTCAGGGTCAACTACAGCCATAACATACATCCATAAAGCAATTGCACTTAAAAATGATATTATTTTTATTTTGGTATTATTTTTTAGTCTATTTATCATTTAAATATACCACCTTTGAAAAAACTTCTTGTTTCTGTATTCGTTTTTAGATTACTACGTAATATATTCATCATTCTTTCTCTAGAAATATCTCTATATAACTTACCAGCTTTAGCAATTGATACGCCTCCAGTTTCCTCTGATACAATCAGCGTTATACAGTCAGAGACTTCACTTACACCTATTCCAGCTCTATGTCTAGTACCTAAATCTTTGCTTAAATCCTTACTCTCTGTTAACGGCAAGAAACATGCAGCCGCCTTTACCTTAGAGTCCCTAATTACAACAGCTCCATCATGTAATGGTGTATTTGGTATAAATATATTTATCAATAATTGCCTAGAAATTTCGGCATCAATTATAGTTCCTGTATTTATTATATCACTTATTCTGGTTTCTCTCTCCATTATGATAAGAGCTCCTATTTTTTGTCTAGAAAGTGAATATAAAGCTTCTACAATCTCTTCTATAGTTCTATTAAGAGTTTCTTCTGAAGTATTTACATTTTTTCCAAATAAATTAAACTTCGCTCTTCCTATATGTTCAAGCCCTGCTCTAAATTCTGGCTGAAAAATTATAAGAGCTGCTATAACTCCGTAATCCAGCGCCTTAAGAGATATCCAATAAACGGTATGCAATTTAAAAGTGTTACTAAGTTGAGTTGCTAGCAAAAGAAATATTATACCTTTAAATACTTGTTCTGCTCTTGTGTCTTTTATAAACATAAATATTTTGTAAAAAATATATGCTACTATGGATATGTCAATTAAATCATATATACTCATTCTTAATATTATATTAAAAAATTCATTTAAAAAAGAATTTATATCTAACACAGTTTTATCCTCCTGTTCGATAACTTCTTAATTATTTACACTATGTATTATACTATATAAATCTAACTCTATACAAACTATTTAACTTTTGTGTAAATAATTCTATTTTTATAGATTGAGATTGTTAAATAATCTCTAAATACATTAAAAACATTGCTAATCAAATATATATTTTCTATTAAAGTTAAATCTAGTTTAAATAATTCAAATCATCAAGGCGCGAATACAAAATAGTACTCGCGCCTTGATGCAATTTTATACTATAAAATCTATTTCAAAATACATATTATCTTTCAATATATTTTCACTACAATAAATTTAATAATCTATTTATTAATTATATAAAATTGTAACATTATTTTTATTAATATTATATTAGTAATATTATTTTTATATTATACCAATAATTTCCTTTATAAATAATTTATATCAACTTCTATTAATATCTTATTATGTATCTTTTCTAGAAATTATCTTTTATAATTAAAATAATTAAAACAGCTTATCTATTTTCAAAGTCATACATATATTACTTATAAATATAACAATTCATTTAATACAATCTACAAACACCATATTATCAAGTATTTAGAATATCTAGTATTTCATAATATATTTCATCGTTCTTTTTCAGTATAAGAAATTAATTTATGAATTTAAATAGTATTCTAATGTCTCAGTACTATAAAGTATACAGTATAATGTATATGAGCCTATTTACTAATAATTAAGTCTATGCAATAAATCTTTCTATAAACTTCTTGTAGACTATTATACATTACCATTAATATGATTACAATATTAATGAATATAATGTAACTCTTATATAATTATAAAGAAAAAGACACAGGTGACATGCATGTATCCTGTGTCTTTTTAAACAATATAAAAGTTTACTATAAATATAGTAAACTTTTCTTAATGAGCGCACAGGGATTCGAACCCCGGACACACGCCTTAGAAGGGCGTTGCTCTATCCAGCTGAGCTATGCACCCAAATTATTATGGAGCGGGAAACGAGATTCGAACTCGCGACTTCAACCTTGGCAAGGTTGCGCTCTACCACTGAACTATTCCCGCTTATTTAATTTGGCGACCTGGAAGGGGTTCGAACCCTCGACCTCCAGCGTGACAGGCTGGCATTCTAACCAACTGAACTACCAG